>CAITND010000152.1 GCA_903893625.1 uncultured Oscillatoriales cyanobacterium | reverse complement strand
TTTTTTAAATCTGGGTTTTGATCTTGTGCTATTTCTGAAATCTGTAAATTTTCTCCTCCAAAATTAACGTTATTATTAACAATGTTTCCGCAACTATTAGTTATATTATTATAAAAGCTTAATCCTTCAAAAAAAGAACGAAAATTTGACTGTTTTATATCTTGCTCTAGGATATCAGATAGAACTTTCCATAATTTCCAAGCTTGTTTTTTAACATGATCATGACTACAGTTATAATTCTCTGCGATTTCTCCGTATTTTTGACGTTGCCAAGTTCCTTCTAGGATCGCTTTTTGCAGAGAGTCGAGATGTTTTCCCGTTTTAGCGAACACCTGTTCATCAGTCCACTGCAAGACTTCTTGAATATCCATAAATCTAGGTGAGGTTGTCGTTGAGTCTGAATTTTTCCCACTTTATCCCACTTTTTGCAACTATGGTAACTTTTTCCCACTTTATCCCACGATTTGAGAACCGGAAATATTTCAAAAGTTCCCACAATATACCACTATTTGCGCTTGTGTCAACCACCAATAGAATGATATTTTATTGAGAACAATGTAATCATTAAATTTTATAATTCAACACCAAAACTTCGTAAATTTCAGATTATCTAGTTTTTCATTAGGAGAGTGATCATGGCATTTGGATCTAATTCAGTTCGTTTTCAAACAAAATTTTTAATTGGCTGGGCAATTTTAGGATTCATTTTAGGAATGGGTCTGTTAATCGATGAAATGATTTCACCTTCGGGAAGCTTTAATGGAATTGGAGAGGTTTTAGGCTATGTTATTGCTATTATCCCAGGTATGGTCATTTTTGGTGGTTTCTGTTTATTAATTGACGGCCTTTTTCTTCATCAAGGTGCATTTTCACAAGTAACTCATCCAGAATGGTTTTGGTATGTTTACCCATTTTTGTTTGTCTGGTCACTTACCCTATCTTTTTTATTGGGTTTTTTAGGCATCAAAAGTTCAAGTTCTGGAAGATCATCTCCTTCAATTTCCCGAGAAGATGTTAAAAAAGAAGTAGATAATATGACCCTTAATGACTTTTTGAAAAAATTTGATCAACCGATAAAACAATTAGAAAAACAAGGAAAGTTAAATCATGAACAGCAAAAAATTATTCGTAAACTCCGAAAAGTTGATCGTTCAGACTATGATCAACTTTTACAAGAAATTTGTAATGATAATGAGTTAGAGGAGATTTATAAATTATTTATACAATTGGTAATGTTACTAGGACGGAGGGTAAGCTAATGGGACAAAAAAACATATATTATCAAAATATTACAATTGATAAAAATACTTGGCTATCAAAACATCTTAATATTGAGCCGGGAGATTATTTTGGAGAATTTGATTTCAACAACCAAAAACTACTACTAACAAAACAAAGAAATACTAAAAATAGAAAAATCTATGAGATGACTGTAACTTTTGAACAATTATTAGTAATATTAACACTTGCTACAAATGTTCAGGGAGATAAGTTTACTCCTGGAGATTTAGCAGCTATAGAGAACATGGAGAGAAGATCTTCTTCAATCAAAAAATCGAGTAATTCAGATAGAATACATCACATTATACCTTTGGAAACCTGTAAAAAATGTAAATTGATCACAGAATCTTGGCCTATTTTTTATGAAAATAGTCCGATGAATCTTTTGCCAGTGCCTCTTTATTTTCATAAAGGAGCTCATCCAAAATACTCAAAAGGAGTAGAGCGTATTCTTGATAAAAGATGGTCTGAATTAGTAGAGTGTGGACAAGAAAATGATCTTAATGCGATTATGGAGGTTATAAAAGAAGAGATCGAACGCTTAACTGACCTGATAAAGAAAATGGAGGCGAGAGGAGTTTGTTCAATCAACGATATTTTTAACTAAATAACGGTTGAATAATATGTAATATCAATCATTTTTATATCTGCTTCTAAGTTAGGCGTTGGGCGGGTTTAGTAATATTGGGGTGAAGTGACAAAGCTCTCGAAGAACCCGCCCCTACAATTTTTTGAACACAGGTTATAGCAGTATTAAGCTAACAATAATCGTCCTTTGGGTTCAGGAATAGAACGTCCTAACTCTTGCGCCGTTTCAATCCATTCTTGCATAATAATTTCCACATTTTCTAATGCTTCTTGATAGGTTTTTCCATCGGCAGCACATCCAGGTAATTCTGGTACTTCTGCAATAAACGCTTGATCTTCATAACTCCAATAAATAACTATTTCATATCTTAGCATTTTTTATTCTCCTAATTTATATTTAAGAATGACTTCACGAATTTGCTTAACCTGATAAGATTTTGCTGTGGCTCCTTTAGGCTGAATGTTCAAGATTTCCTGAATATTATCTTTCGTAAAAATATGATGAGATCCTCGAATTCTTTCATCAAATCCAAGTTGATGCAGGAATTGACAAAGTTGAGTAAAGGAAATGTTGGCATCTGAAGTACCCGATAATATTTTTGCTAAGAGTTTATCTTTCTGACTCACGTTAATCTAGGCTTTAATGATGGATTTTTTAATGATTTTAACATTTGATGCCGATAGATTTACTGTTTGAATTTATTATATCAAAATTAAACGCAAGATTAAAATAGGCAAAAGAAGAATATTCTCCTTTTGCCTGATACCAATTAAATGAATAAAAAAAGGCAGTTTTTAGCCCGCCAGAAATCAGTTATTCGGTTAAAGACTTCTCTTGTTTCCGTTTTTGTTTCTGACGTTTCCGACGTGCCATTGCCGCTTCTACAGGGAAACCAACAACGGGAATTACCTGATCTTGACGTTCTGCTTCTAACCGTTTCAGTTCAGTATAATTAACCCAATTAATACAATTGACCGGACAAGTATCAATTGCTTCCTGTATTAACGCGGATGTATCGCCATCCTGTCTAAATACCCGCGCTCGACCATAATCTTCTTGAATAAAAAAAGTATTACGAGCGACGTGGGAACAGTGTTTACACCCAATACAGGTGAGTTCATCCACATAAACCCCTTTTTGTCGTAATACACCGCCGAGTTCCGGTTCTAGTCCAGAACGTTCCGGTGCACTTCGCAAAAACCCGCCCAATTCCGGTTCCAACCCAGAACGCTCGGATACGGGATCACTTAGCGATACAGACCCATCAGACATTAGGCACTCCAGCGTTGTAAAACTAGGCGGATGGAACCATCTTGATGATTTTGTTGTTCTGAAACTTGAAACCCTTGTTTGCTGGTTTCATTAACAACGGTATGGTAAGCATAGCGTTGAGTGATTTTGCTTAAAAAACGATCAACGGGAACTGCTTGTTGCCAAAATTGTAAATCCGCAACAAACTCGTATTCTTGGCCATTCCAAGTAAAACCTAAGTCATAACCGTTGTCTTGTTCAATTACTACTTGAGCGGGACGGGTTTGACCTTGATAACCGCGCACCTCTTTTGGGCCAGCTTTCCAGTCAATTTCCAGATCACTTAAAGCAGTTTGTAGTGAGATCAGATTCCGAATTTGGGTCTTGATTTGGCTAAAGTGTGACATAGTTAGCTATTTTTAACGAGATTTTCAGTGAACTCAAAAACAGAATTTACCAATGGCTCGAACCGACTTGGGTTGTCGCGGTCTCGGACTGTTGTTGGGTACGGGCGTAATATTCAGAAGTGGTCTCCTGAGTTAGTACGATACCTAATTCGGCTTCGAGGGCGGCGGTTACTTCCGCACAGGAAGACCCAACAATGCCAGTAACTTTCTCCTGCACACGACCATCTGGATAGATGATGAATTCTAAGGTTTCCATTATGCTAGGGGAATGGCGAGGAAATACACCGACGGTTGACCCTTAACTGGTACGGGCGGGTTTTTTGAGGTCTTTGTGAATTAATCACAATCGCCGATGAACCCGCCCCTACGACTGTTGACTGTTAACCGACAACTGATGATCCTTTTGTTGATTAGGCGTTTGACTCGAAAAGTCATTACATCAATTTTGACGAATGGAGCAAAAAAGAGTCACAACTTAACAAAAGTTATTAATATTTGAGGCAGTAGGACAATTATATGTTAAGTTTATTCTAAATTTGCAATCCCAGTCTTAAGAAAATCCTCGGAAACCTCTATAATCCGGGGAGGACTGTTGATGAGCTTTTTTCTTGGCCTCCGCAATTGATTGTTAAGAGAATTTGATCTACCCTCAATATGGAAGTGATTCGTAGACAATGGTTCTACCCCATTAGTTTCAACTTTAGGCTAAAAGTAGGCTATAAAACAGAAAGTCCCTTGATCTCCTCTCTCGTCGATCCCTCCTAACCCCCATTATTGAGGGGGGAATTAGATCCTCTAACCCTGCTTTTTAGGAGAGAATTAGATTCAAAGTCCCCCTTTTTAAGGGGGATTTAGGGGGATCTAATCTGGGGATTATGGCTTAAATTGACACCAATAGTTATACTCTCCGATAAGTACCAATACCCCCAAACCGTTATGCAGCTTGCTCCCAAACCTCTGACTGATGAAACCTTAACCCCACCCCCAACCGAAACGATTATTTTAGATGTTTCTGGGATGCAGTGTGCTGGATGTGTGAAAGCAGTAGAACGTCAACTGCTTCAACAGTCGGGAGTGATTTCTGCTTCTGTGAATTTAGCGACGGAAGTAGCAACAGTTGAATGTGCAGCGAACCAAATTAACCCGGAAAATCTGGCTGAAATTTTAACGAATACTGGGTTTCCCAGCCAACCCCGCAGTTTAACGTCCTCTGCTACGGAGAAATTAAAGGCGTTACAAGACCGACATCGCCAGGACATGGGAAAACAAATTCAACGTATTGTTACCTGTGGTCTGTTATTATTATTATCAAGTATCGGACATTTACATCATTTTGGCTTTCCTCATATTCCCATACTTAGTAATATTTGGTTCCATTGGGGACTCGCCACCATTGCTTTATTATTTCCCGCCCGTTCTATTATTATTGATGGTGGGCGTAGTTTATTAAATAATGCCCCTAATATGAATACGTTGGTGGGACTGGGAACTGTTACCGCTTATTTAACCAGTTTTGTTGCGCTATTATTTCCCCAATTGGGTTGGGAATGTTTCTTTGATGAACCTGTGATGTTATTGGGGTTTATTTTATTAGGAAAAACCCTAGAACAGCACGCTCGACAACGAGCCGCCACCGCCTTTCAATCTTTAATTGCCTTACAACCAACTACTGCCCGTTTAGTAGCACCTCAATCTCAGGATAATGCAATTCTAAATAGTGTAGAAATTCCTGCCGAACAAGTTAAAGTTGGGGAATGGTTGCAAGTATTACCCGGGGAAAAAATAGCCGTTGATGGTGAAATTCGGTTCGGGAAAACTACCGTCGATGAATCTATGTTAACGGGGGAATCTATGCCGATTTTAAAACAAATTGATGATCATATTTCGGCGGGAACTATTAATCAAACGGGAGTGATTTTAATCGAAGCAACGCGCACGGGTTCTGATACTATTTTAGCACAAATTGTACAATTAGTTGAAACTGCCCAAACTCGCAAAGCCCCGATACAGAAATTAGCCGATATTGTAGCGGGATATTTTACCTATTTGGTGATGAGTTTAGCGGGTTTAACCTTTCTATTTTGGTATGGGTTAGGAACTCGCATCTGGCCGGATGTTATCCCCTTGGCTGGAATAGAAATAGCCACGAATGCCCCTTTATTATTAAGTTTAAAATTAGCAATTGCGGTATTAGTAATTGCCTGTCCCTGTGCCTTGGGATTAGCCACGCCCACGGCTATTTTAGTCGGTTCGGGAATGGGTGCAGAACGGGGATTATTGATTAAAGGTGGGGATATTTTAGAACGAGTCCATCAACTCAATACGATTGTTTTTGATAAGACGGGAACCTTAACCACAGGTTCTCCCAGGGTCACAGATTGTATTACTATTTCTGAGTTATCACCACAACAAATAGTACAACTGGCGGCAACAGTAGAACAGGGTTCAAATCATCCTATTTCTGAAGCAATTTTAAGGGAAGCGAAAGAGCAGAATTTATCGTTATTAATGGGATCAAATTTTCAAACTGAACCCGGTTTAGGGGTTTCGGCTATTATAGATAATCAGACCATATTTGTAGGAAATTTAGCCGGGTTAATTGAACACAAAATTAACTGTCCTGAAACCTTACCCGAATTTTTAGGAAAAACCCTAGTTTATGTTACAATAGAGGGTAAGATTGTCGGGTTAATAGCCATGAGTGACCCCTTAAAAGATGATGCTCAATTAACAGTTAAGCAGTTACAAAATATGGGGTTACGGGTAATTTTATTAACAGGCGATCGCCAATCCGTTGCCAATGCGATCGCAATTGAGTTAAACTTAAAATCAGAGGATATATTTGCCGAAGTCCGACCGGAAGGGAAAGTTAATCTAATTCAAACCCTACAACAACAGAATCAAGTTGTGGCAATGGTGGGAGATGGGATTAACGATGCACCCGCTTTAGCACAAGCAGATATTGGAATTGGGTTACAAACCGGGACGGATGTGGCGAATGAAACCGCAGATATTGTGTTAATGCGAAATTCCTTAATAGATATCGTTGATTCCATCCAATTAAGTCGCGCCACCTTTAATAAAATTCGTCAAAATTTATTCTGGGCATTCGGTTATAATATATTAGCAATTCCCCTCGCCGCCGGGTTTTTATTCCCCCAATTTGGAATATTATTAAGTCCTTCCACTGCGGGTGCTTTAATGGCGTTAAGTTCTGTTACTGTTGTCACCAATTCCTTATTATTACGTCGTCAAGTCAAAAGTTGTTGTGCTTAAGCATAATCTTTATAGGGAAAAAATCATGTTAACTGAAATTCAACAACGCCATTACACCCCAGAAGAATATCTGGAATTAGAAGAAAAAGCAGACACGAAAAACGAATATATTGATGGGAAAATTATTTCTATGGTAGGCGGTACACCCAATCATAACGATATTGCGGGTAATTTTTATGCGTATTTAAAATTTGCCCTCAGAAACCAAAATCATAAAATATTTATCAGTGATATTCGTCTATGGATACCCCATTATCGGATTTATACTTATCCTGATGTGATGGTTATTTCAGGAGAACCTATTCTTCAAGAAAATCGAACCGATACTGTGATTAATCCTTTAATAATTGTTGAAGTTTTATCCCGAAGTACAAAAAACTATGACCAAGGAGACAAATTTGATTATTATCGTTCAATTCCTGAGTTTAAAGAATATATTTTAATTGACCAATATAAAACCTATATTGAACAGTTTACTAAAACACCTGAAAGTAAATGGTTATTAACAGAATACCATTCTCCTGATGAAATTTTAAGTTTATCTTCTATCAATTTTCAAATCCCGTTAAATGAAATTTATCAAGGGATTAATTGGGGGTAAAATAGGGATATTCAAGAACTATTCTAGCAAATGTTCGGGTATTTACTTCGGTTACAAGGGAAGAAGCAACGGAAAATAACCATATAGCAATCCTACTAAATAGGTTGTAATCTTGTATCGTAGGGGTTTGGTCTCCAAACCCTATTTGCGCTTGGGTTTGGAGACCAAACCCCTACAGTTTTTTTCACAAATCATTGAGTAGGTATGAAAGATGACCGTTTGTATTTAAGTAATATTCAAGACTGTATTCTTAGAATAGAAGCTTAATTCTATTTACCTTGAACAATCAACACCGAACAGGGTGCATGATGAACAACATGATAACTGACACTGCCTAAAATTGTTTCTGTAATTGCGGTTCTTCCCCGTCTTCCCATCACAATAATATCAGCATCCCAATCCTTTGCTACCTGACAAATTAAACGCCCGGCATTCCCTTCTTTCCAATCCCATTCTGCCTTAATTCCAGCTTCAATAGCAAGATTTTCTAACCCCGTTAACCATAAGCGAACTCGTTCTAAATCCTGTTCTAACTTGTCTTGAATAAATTGATAATGGTGAACAATTTTATCCACCTGCACACTACTGTAACTATAACTTTCCGGTTCATTGAGAGTCAAACGATTAAAAATCATCAACTGTCCCGACGATTTCTGCGCTAATTCTAACGCCTTTGCAAATACTATTTGACTTTGTACCGACTGGTCAACCGCCACTAAAATTCTTTGATAAGTCATATTCCGTTGTTGCGCTTGGGCGCCTCTTAAATCTAATATTTTACACCAACAAACCGGGTTTCTAGAAACCCGGTTTCTACCTAATTAACTTTGAGTCACAACTTCTTTTTCCTTAGCTAGAAACTTCTCTAATTCTGTTAACGCATCCGCATCCATTTTAGTTTGCATCGGACAGAATTTCGGCCCACACATAGAACAGAATTCAGCAGTTTTATAGATATCCGCCGGAAGGGTTTCGTCGTGATATTCCTTCGCCCTTTCTGGGTCTAAAGATAACTCAAATTGACGATTCCAATCAAAGTTATAACGAGCTTCTGATAACTGATCATCACGGTCACGGGCACCAATCCGATGTCGGGCAATATCCGCAGCATGGGCGGCAATTTTATAGGCAATTAACCCATTTCTGACGTCTTCTGCATTCGGTAAACCCAGGTGTTCTTTTGGCGTCACATAACATAACATTGCTGTTCCGTGCCACCCGGCGATCGCAGCCCCAATTGCTGAGGTAATATGATCATAACCTGGGGCAATATCTGTTACTAACGGCCCCAAAACATAGAAGGGCGCTTCTGAACATTCCTCCATCTGTTTTTTAACATTAAATTCAATTTGATCCATGGGAACGTGACCGGGGCCTTCAACCATTACTTGTACATCATGTTCCCAGGCGCGGCGGGTTAATTGTCCGAGGGTTTTCAATTCCGCCAGTTGAGCATCATCGGAGGCATCATGGGTACAGCCGGGGCGTAGAGAATCTCCTAAACTAAAGGAAACGTCGTATTTTTTGAAGATTTCAATAATATCGTCAAAGTGGGTATAAAGGGGATTTTGTTTGTGATGATGCAGCATCCAACGAGCAATAATTCCCCCTCCACGAGAGACAATTCCAGTAATTCGACTTCTAACTAAAGGCAGATATTCAATTAATAAACCCGCATGAATCGTCATATAATCCACACCCTGTTGGGCGTGTTTTTCAATAATATGCAGAAAATCATTAGGGGTGAGACTTTCAATTTTACCGTGAACACTTTCCAAAGCTTGATAAATTGGAACTGTGCCAATAGGAACAGGAGAAGCGTTAATAATAGCGGTACGAATTATGTCTAAATCCCCCCCTCCGGTGGATAAATCCATCACGGTATCGGCACCATATTTGACAGATAAATTCAGTTTAGCAACTTCTTCCTCTAAATTAGAAGAATTGGGAGATGCCCCAATATTAGCATTAACCTTACATTTAGAAGCAATGCCAATTGCCATCGGTTCTAAATTAGGATGATTAATATTAGCAGGAATAATCATCCGTCCCCGTGCAACTTCTTCCCGAATTAACTCAGCAGGTAAGTTCTCCCGTTGAGCAACATAATTGATTTCTTCGGTAACAACACCTTGACGGGCGTAGTGCATTTGAGAAACGTTGCTCTGTCCACGCCGTTTGGCGATCCATTCTGTCCGCATATTGAATTTCCTCTTATTAACAGCTTCCCTCCGCCGGTACTAACCGGACTCAGGTTCCAAGGGTGTCTTTTCTCAGCCTGAACCTAGCAGGCACCCCTAGCTTATTAGTTGCAAATCCTATCACAATTTTTGGGAACTGGGTACAATTGAATCAAATCTTTTGAAAGATTAGGGTGATTTGGAGTGTAATTATACTTATTAAAACAAATTTGTTTGAAGGGAGGAAAACGATATTGTTCCCTATTCCCTGGTCTTCACCGTTAACTTTACTTTTGACCGACTACTTAAAACCAGGGTAAAAGATGATAGCTTTCACTGTCTATTAAAATAAAAATTCCTAACACAATTAAGATGTATGGGGTGATTTTTTCGCCGTATTTTGTTAAAAAATGAGCTAAGATAGGATGGCGAGTTAAGAAATAGGCGATCGCACACCAAACCGCAATTAAAACATAAAAAACAATTAGAATAATTCCTAAACTAAACGAATTAGAATTAGCAAATAAGGGAATATAAATTCCTACATTATCGCCCCCGTTGGCAACGGTCACCGCAGCAACATTAAATATCGGTGTATTTAACCAGTTTCCTAGAGAACGTTTCCAAGAGGACTGAGAATCTGTTGTTAAGGAGTCAAAAGCAACCCCTTGAATTTCCTCTTGCTGTTCTTCAACTCGAAATAATCCTTTAATCCCAATTGCTATGGGGAGAAAACCCAATAACCCGATGACTGTTTTAGGAATAATTAAACCTCCAATAAACCCCACTAAGCTAACAACCACTAAAACGGTATATCCTAGATATTGACCTCCAATAATATGTTCAGCAGTAAATTGACGATTCAGTTGAGAGAAAAATAACATCAAAATCACGATATCATCAATATTAGTGGCGATAAAACTGGTAATTCCTGTAGCAATTGCAGTCCAAACTAAATTCATGAATTTCTTAGTAGACAACTTGATCAGAAAACATCTCAGTTAAAGCGTGAATGTAGGGCAAAAACTCAAGAAATCATGAAAAGATTGTAGAAACCATAATTTAGATTAACCGTTAACAATGAACAATATTACAACTCTCCAAACCTTTCTCGATATAATTCTAACTGTTCTTCTGGCGTTAAATATCTGACTCCTTGTTGATTATACCAAGATAAAACTTCTCGTTCTAACCCCCCAGTCTGGGTAACAGTTCGTCCAATTCCTAAGCCAATTTCTGACATCCAACAAGGTTCTTTAATTTGCAGTTGATATTCGCCTTCAACTAAGCGATAAACTTCTAAAGGTTGGTGTCGGTCTCGTTGCCAAAATTCAGGATTATAAACCACATAATATAACACCCCCAGTCGTTGATAAATTTGCATTTTTTGATCATATTCTCCCCCTGGAGTTCGAGAGACGACCTCTAAAGTTAAAATCGGGGAAATATTGTTTTCTTCCCAAACCACATAACTAGACCGTGAACTTCCTCCTTTCCGACGTTCAACCTTTAAACTTAAAAACCCATCAGGAACAATGGGAACTAAAGGGTTAACTCCATTGGTGTGATAAATTCCCATATCCACTGCAAAAAACCAATCTTGGCGAGTTCCCCAAATAAATTCCAATAAAAATAATAAAAAATTGGGAATAAAATTCTGAATCTCATTATCCACAGGAATATCTGCTGAACAAGGAAGTTCAGAACTATTGGGAAGTTGGAATTGCAAATCAGATTTTATCATGATTAATAATTAATAAAGTGTCAGAATAGAAAAGAAGTTTCTTAGTTGGACAAGTTGTTGTATATTTATGCCTAACGCCCCTGCTATTGTAACAAGCTTTATTGTCGCGTTCTGGATCAGTGCGATCGCTATTCTCGCGGTTCAAAATGCCACACCCATTGCGCTGAAGTTTCTGTTCTTTGAGTCCATTCAACTACCCCTGGGCGTAATTCTAGCCTTCAGCGTCGTGAGTGGACTTCTGGCTGCTGCTTTATTCAAGCCCATAGCACAATCAGTAATCAGTAAACAGTAATCAGTAATCAGTAATCAGCCAACAGTAATCAGTTAACAGTTAACAGTCAACCGTCAACAGTTAACAGTCAACAGTCAACAGTTAACAGTCAACCGTCAACAGCCAACCCTACCTATTTCAATGGCCACCAGGAGACTTTATCACGGGTAGTGCTATAAGTTGATTTGAGTCCTTCGGGGTCAAGGACTCGAATAATATCTTCTGAAGCATCATTAGATTTTGCCACTTCAATTAATTTAACTTTTTGCATTCCCTTGATAACTTGTTCAACGGTGCGATGGTTTAACTGACAGCAACGCGCGATGATATCAATCGGTAAATCAAAAGTATAAATCTCATCGGAGTCAGGTTGATTTCCTAAACTGCGTTCTTGATAAACCAATGCCCTTAACAGCGCCGCAACCGCTTGAGGAGGATAGGAACTGCAATTGAGTAAATGATACTGAAATTTTTCTCGCAGTTCAAAAAATTTATCATAGCGTTCCCGCACCACTTCGCTATCTTCATAAATCGTTTTCAGGGTATCCAGGGGCAGTTTAATCACATTAGTGGTTTTGTAAGCTTCAACTAAACTGGGAAACGCCCGACACTTCTGACCAAAACTAAAGGGGAGATTTCTCATCCCGAAACATCCCCCCGGATAGCTGATGGCGATAATTCGGTCTAGGGGGGTACTGCGGACAATAATTGGCCCGCCACTGATAATAATGTAGAGAACATCTAAAAAAATATTGGGACGAAAGGCCGTATAGACGGGGCGATTGGAATACAGCTTTTCTACCGTGAGGCCTGGGGAAAGATACTGAGCCAGCCAGTTAATCTCCAAGTTTCGGAAGAGGTAGTTACTTTCAATCAAAAGTTTTGCTAACTCGGTTTCTGGTGCTGAAGGTACTTGTGCTGCCATATTGAACGTTCCTACTTTGACTCCACCGGATTTATAGCGTGTAACTGGCTTATCGGTAACGATACTGGGCGTGCAGTTTCTTCCACAGGATTTCGGGGTGAACGCCATAGAAGCAGGGTTCGATGGGACTTCTCCCGATTGCACCATTGGATCAACCTATATCTATCTATATATCTTGACATGGGAAAGACCTTGATTGATAAGCTGAATTTTTTAATTTTTGTAATGTAGATGTATTGAAATTCAAACTAATTTAGTATAGAATCCAAAGACAGTCAAAAACAAAAGGCTGTGTAAATAAATTCCAGCCAGATTTCAGGAGATGTCTAATGCGAATCGGTTCATCGTTGCCCCCAAAACGTTCCTCTGCCCAGTTTATCGGTTGTATCCTCACCGGACTGGCACTCAACTCGATAGTGGTGGCTTGCTCTTCACCCAACAATACCGCCAGCAATCCATCTCCTAACACCGTGAATAGTCCTGCACCCCAAACCGCCCAAACGGACAAACCGATTAAATTAACCCTCGTATCCTACGCAGTTACGAAAACGGCTTATGAAAACATCATTCCTAAGTTCGTGGAACAGTGGAAAGCCCAAACCGGACAGACAGTTCAGTTTGAACAAAGTTATGGAGGCTCAGGCTCACAAACCCGTGCTGTTATTGATGGACTCGATGCCGATGTGGTGGCTTTGGCCTTAGCTGGAGATACCGCCAAAATAGAAAAAGCTGGACTCATCCAACCGGGTTGGGAACAGGAACTTCCCAATGACTCAATCGTGCATAAATCTGTTGCGGCTTTGGTGCTTAGAGATGCAAACACCAACGTTAAGGGATGGTCTGATTTAACCCGTGATGATGTTCAAGTAATTACAGCTAACCCCAAAACCAGTGGTGGAGCTAAGTGGAATGTCCTGGCTTTATGGGGTAGCGTTACCCAAGCTGGAGGCACCCCAGAAGAAGCTCAAACCTTTGTAGAAAGTGTCTTTAGTCGAGTTCCGGTGCTACCTAAAGATGCCCGTGAAGCCAGTGATGTCTTCTACAAACAAGGTCAAGGCAATGTCTTAATTAATTATGAAAACGAAGTGATTTTAGCCGCTCAAAAAGGGGATAAACAACCCTATATTGTGCCAACGGATTATAACATTTCTATTGATAACCCTGTTGCCGTTGTCGATGCCAATGTAGACAAACATGGAACCCGCGCAGTCGCAGAAGCCTTTACCAAATTCTTGTTTACACCGGAAGCTCAAAAAGAGTTCGCTAAAGTCGGATTCCGACCCGTTGAACCAACGGTTGAGGCGGAATTTGCCAGCCAATTTCCTAAAGTTGAAAAACTGTTTACTGTTAAAGATTTAGGAGGTTGGAAAGAGGTAGATACTCAGTTTTTTGCGGATGGAGCAATTTTTGATCAAATCCAAGCCAAAATTTCCCAATCTAAATAGAAAAATCCAGGGGAAATCTACAAGGTTAGAGTTATTAGGATGGCGCGATTTTGACAAACTATCTCACTCTCTATTTCTTAATTTAAGGAGGCTAAAATGTCTTCAAATTCCCCAGGATTTGATCAAAATGATACGGATGTATCTGTGTCAACTGCTAGAGAAAAGTATCAATCAATTTCTCGAATTCGAGTCAGAATTCCCAAAGAATACCACCAAGATCCTGTAATTTCTCGCCTAGCTTCTGATTACGGTTTAGAAGTTAATATTATGGGAGCAATTCTAGCTCAGAATGCACGGGAAGATGGTTGGTTTGATTTGCTACTGAAAGGAACCCCCCAACAAATTGATAGCGCCATGATTTATCTTTGCGATCTGGATATTGAAATTTGGGGGGATTCAAAATCAGAAGTAGATGGCTGGTAAAATCCGTTAAATCCTTGTTCCCTGTACAGTATTAAATATTCATGAGCATTTCCGTAGCTGAATTTAACAGCAAAAAGCCATCTTCAAATAACCCTTTAAAAGAACTTTGGGGGCGGTTTTCTTTTCCTTGGGTTTTTACCTTTTCCTATTTGATTTTTATGTTAATGCTGCCCTTTGCGGCATTAATTACAAGTGCGCTGAGGGTATCCCCCCAGGAATTCTGGAAAATTGCCTTTAGTCCCGTTGCCATAAGCGCTTATAACGTTACTTTTGTAACCGCTTTCGCCGCCGGGGCAATTAATGGAATTATGGGAACTTTAATTGCTTGGGTGTTAGTTCGTTATAGCTTCCCAGGGAAAAAATTAATCGATGCCGCCGTTGATTTACCCTTTGCCTTACCCACTTCCGTTGCAGGTTTAGTCTTAGCAACAGTTTATAGCAATAACGGTTGGATTGGACAATTTTTTGCCCCCTTTGGGATTAAAATAGCCTTCACCCGTTTAGGGGTTTTCGTTGCTATGTTGTTTATTTCGCTGCCCTTTGTAGTGCGAACTTTACAGCCTGTTATGCAAGAAATGGAACGGGAAATTGAGGAAGCAGCTTGGTCATTGGGTGCATCTCAATTCCAAACTTTTATCAGAGTTTTACTGCCCCCGTTAATGCCTCCAATTTTAACCGGAATTGCTCTTGGTTTTTCCCGTGCTGTGGGAGAATACGGTTCGGTAGTAATTATTTCTTCCAGTATTCCCTTTAAAGATTTAATTGCCCCAATTTTAGTGTTTCAACGCTTAGAACAATATGACTATGTAGGTGCAACAGTCATTGGTAGTGTCTTACTAATTTTTTCATTGTTCCTGTTACTACTAATTAATGCACTCCAACAGTGGGGACGCCGTTATTCTCTGAAAAGTTAAGATTTTTAACCCGTTAATTGTTTACCCTTTATGTCATCTATTTCTGTAAAAAATCAGGTTCAGTCTGAGTCTTTTCCTTGGGTTAAATGGCTTCTAATTGGTATTGCTTTACTCTATCTAGCTTTAGTTTTATTTATTCCAGCAGTAGCCGTTTTTTATGAAGCCTTTCATAAAGGAACCCAAGAGTTTATAACTGCTATCAATAGCAGCGACTTTCAAAAAGCAATGCAGCTTACCTTGATAATTGCATTCATTGTTGTTCCCCTAAATACTCTATTTGGACTCTGTGCCGCTTGGGTGATTGGTCGAAATCAATTTAGAGGTCGTACCTTATTAATCAGTATTATTGACCTGCCCTTTGCCATTTCTCCAGTGGTAGCCGGGTTAATGATTGTGCTTTTATATGGTCGCAATGGTTGGTTTGGGCCAGCATTACAAAACGCCGATATTAAAGTTCTATTTGCACTCCCCGGAATGGTACTAGCAACACTATTTGTTTCTTTACCTTTTGTGGCTAGAGAAGTAATTCCGGTTTTAGAAGAATTAGGTTCAGAACAGGAAGAAGCTGCCCGCACTTTAGGCGCCAAAGAGTTTCAAATATTCTGGCGTGTTACCCTTCCCAATATTAAATGGGGTTTGCTCTATGGTGTTCTATTAACTAATGCTAGAGCAATGGGTGAATTTGGAGCAGTAGCCGTTGTTTCTGGATTAATTGCAGGTCGTACTTTAACCTTACCAACCTTTGTAGAACAAGCCTACAAAAATTATCAAACAGAAGCCGCCTTTGGTGCCGCCACCATTTTAGCCTTACTCGCTTTAGTTACTTTAGTTCTCAAGGAGATAATAGAGAGAAAAACCAGTCATGGATAAATTAATTAATTACAAATTAGAGATCACGAATTGTTTTAATCATTCCTCAATTCGTAATTCGTAATTCGTAATTGTTTTAATCATTCCGTAATTCGTAATTCGTAATTCGTAATTCGTAATTCGTAATTCTTAGAGGTGCTATGGGTATTATCATTAAAGACGTTTCTCAAGTGTTCGGTAATTTTCAAGCCTTAGATAATATTAACTTGGAAATTAAAGATGGAACATTAGTCGCATTATTAGGGCCTTCTGGTTCAGGAAAGTCCACTTTATTAAGAGCGATCGCCGGATTAGAACCCCCTACCAGTGGACAAATTATTATCAACGGTCAAGATACCACTTATTTAGATGTCCGACGGCGCAATATTGGATTTGTATTTCAACATTATGCCCTGTTTAAACATCTAACTGTCCGCCAAAATATCGCCTTTGGTTTAGAAATTCGCAAACATCCTCAGCAAAAAGTTAAAGCCAGAGTCGAAGAATTGTTAGAATTAATTCAGTTAACCGGATTAGGAAATCGTTATCCGTCTCAACTGTCTGGCGGTCAGCGTCAACGGGTGGCTTTAGCTCGTGCTTTAGCGGTGCAACCCCAGGTTTTATTACTCGATGAACCCTTTGGGGCGTTAGATGCCAAAGTGCGCTTAGAATTGCGGAGTTGGTTACGTCAATTACACGATGAAGTTCACGTTACCAGCGTTTTTGTCACCCATGATCAAGAAGAAGCAATGGCGGTGGCGGATGAAATTGTGGTGATGAATAAAGGTAGAATTGAACAGGTGGGAAGTCCCTCAGAAATTTATGATTACCCAGCGACACCCTTTGTCATGCAATTTATCGGTAGCGTGAATCTGTTACCGCGTAATACAACACTCTTTCAAGATTTTGATTTAGATTCTACTGCTGCTAATATTTTTGTTCGTCCCCATGATCTAGAATTACATACCAGCAATTATCGAGAACTGAGTGCTATCGCTGAGGTCAAACGGGTGACTCATTTGGGATGGGATATTCAAGTGGATTTAACCCTAGCCGATGGAGGCGAAATTGTTGCCCATTTAAGTAAAGAACAGTTGACAAAACTGCAACTTCAATCGGGTGATCAAGTATTTGTTCAACCCAAACGGGGATATAACGGCGATACCTGCGAAATTGTATTAGAACAACCCGCCATAGCAGTCCACTAAAACCCTTTGTATAGCAGCCGACAGAACGATTAGGACAAAGACTGATACAGCAAACCAGACGGTAAAATTTTTTCCTCCTTCCTGTGTTCCTCCTTCCTGTGTTCCCTTCTCTTTTCCAGAGAGGGGTTTTTTGTTGGGAGAAAGAAAATCAGAACCCGGAAATTTTACAAAAAATAACAGTCAGGGTAAAACCGCTTGTTGAATTGTCACATCCGTTACATAATGGAATCCATCTTTTCTCTAAATCGAGGGAAGATTTTGGGGACGCGGAAAAAACTGGAACAATCTCCCCGGTGAGAACCGACTTTATAGAGATAGTGATGATATCAAGATCATTCTCATCCTACCCGCACCCAAGCATTCCATCTAAATCATCAACCCAGAGGAGAGGTTGACATGAAAATTATTCAAGGATACAACCCATTACAACCTGTTTCCCCGACTAAAATTCGTAAAGTCAGGGGTGTAACGATTGTTGAAAAATCCGGTGATCATCTTTATGTATTACCTGATGAAAATCACGCTAAACCTGTACCAGAATTTAATAAAATTAGCTCTTTTGATATTAACAATTGGGCAGAGGAAGCAACAGATTTAGATGGATTCTACTTTATTAATGCCATTACTCAAACAGGAAACTATTTGGGTTCTGAGTGGAATGATATTATTTTAGGACTCAAATTCAGAGGATTAGCAACTTACGTTTCTGCAAATCAATCCTAAATGACATATTCATCCTTAAACTCTGCACCCCTCTAATTTTTACCCATAACGGTAAACCCACATCAAAATTGTCCTGATGGGGAATTAGAGGGGTGTATTCATAAGTATTTGCTCAGGGAGGGAAGGATGAACAAGTCATCATTAGGTACATCTACTGATATTCAGCGCATTGTTAACAAAATTTACGCCACAGGTCAAATTACTCGCGCTGACCAACAAGGATTAACGGCTTTAATTTTTTCTGACCAAATTTTAGGCTTAAAAGAATGTCAGCAAATTAGTGAAATTATTAATCGCTTAAACAACGGATGGTTAAAAGTAATTGATTAAAGTCCAGAAACCGGGTTTCTAAATAAAAACCTTCATTTGCATTTAGAGATAATAACCAGAAACCCGGTTTCTTCAATCTGGGAGTATAATCAATATGGCGAATTTTATGGAGGGATGCTAATTTTTTGAATAGGCAGGATTTTCAGGAGTTAGCACAAACTCGACTTCAAGAAGTAAAAGTGCTATTGGATAATCACCAATATTCCGGTGCTTACTATCTAAGCGGTTATGTGATTGAATGTGCTTTAAAGGCTTGTATTGCTAAGAACACTCAGCAATATGATTTCCCTGACAAGAACACTGTTATGGACAGTTACACCCATGATTTAGAAAAGCTGGTGAGAGGTGCTAAACTTAATAAGGAATTAAGATCTCTCCTAAATGATCCAGATTTTTCATTTCAATGGTTAATAGTTAAAGACTGGTCAGAAACAAGCCGTTATCAAACACATGACCAAGAAAAAGCTCACCTGATTTACTCAGCAATTACCGATCCCAATCACGGAGTTTTACAATGGCTACAGCAACATTGGTAAATCAAGAAATAGAAGAAGGTCAAAGATTAATAGATGCTCTCAATACCGAAGGTGTATCAGTTCATTCGGCTTTGTGGCTGTATGTGTCAGAATCGGAAACATGGCGTCTGATACTTGCTTTACCTCTCTATGATGACGAAGGGCTACTTAAAACTTACAAGAAAATCCTATCAGTTTTTCGCCAAGTTAAACCCGAATTAAAAATTGATTGGACAGGGATTGTAGCTGTTAGTCCTCAAGATGAATTAATTCAGGGCTTAAGTCAAGACCAACAACATTGGAATATCAACTTATCAGGAACACGCATGACCAATAGTATAGTTAATCGAATGTTGATTGAAGATGCTTATATTTACCAAATTGGCGTGAATTTACAACTCGGAATTTTACCCGAAGAAAAATAGAATTAATTAGCGATAAGTTGTTGATAAAAAATCAACAATTCTTGAGCGAGCGCCGTATTAGTGTAGTGGGTCATTGCCCGTTGATAACCCTGTTTTCCTAACTGTTTGGCTAATTCGGGTTGGGTCATTAATTGACTGAGACAGTTTCCCAAAGCTTGCTCATTGCCTTCAGGAAAGATTAATCCAGTATCCGCAATAACGTGGGGAATTTCGCCAGAATCAGAACCAATTACGGGAACTTGACAAGCCATTGCTTCGATTAAAACATGACCAAATTGTTCTTTCCAACCTGCGGCTGTTAGGGTTTTAAATTTATAGGTGGTTTCTGAGGGTAAAACCAGGGTATCCATCAGGTTGATATAGCGTTGTACCTGATCGTGAGGGACACTTTCTATCAAAATTAATCGATCTTGAAACCCAAATTTTTCGGCTGTTTCTAGGAGTTGCGATCGCAATTCTCCCCGACCTAATAATACCCATTTCCAAGGATAATCTTTTAACCCAGCTAAAGCTTTGGCTAAGGTCATTAATCCTTTTTCTTCAACAAAACGCCCCACAAACCCCACCACAAATTCATCGGGTTTAATCCCTAATTCGGCTTTTAATTCCGGTTGAGGTTCGGGTTTAAATAGGTGTTCATCAATGCCTAACTGGGGCATAATTTCAATGGGCCCAGTGTATCCCCGTTGATGTAGAATATCTTTTCCATCTTGATTCCCAACGACAATCCCATCGGTATATTTTAAGTTATAGGCTTCGAGAAGGGAAACAGGAAATTTCAACTGATAGGGCAAATTCCACCAGGTAAAAAAGACATTTTTTGCTTTTAAACTCAAGAGGTAATTCAAGGTAATAAATTCGCTATAAGTTAAGGCTTTAGAACCCTGTTCAACTTGAATAATATCAGGTTTAAACGTTTTCAGAAGAGAAACTAAATCGAGTCCAAAGGTAAGTAACCCTTGGTTATTTTGACTAAAGTTAGAAATTGGAATAACTTTAAAGTTGCCTTCATCTAAATATTGACATTCAATAATTTTATTCTGAACGCCTCCCGGTCGCCAACGTTTAGGAACAACGATAGTAACTTCTATATTAGGTTGTAAACGAGCTAAGGCTCTAAATTTTTCTCGATTTAAGTCAACAATATAGGTATGGCTGGCTACTAAAATTTTCATCAATTTCCTCCCTATTAACGGTTTTATTTTACTTTTGTTTTCACCCTGTCAGTTCTAGCTTTTAACTTAACAGCCGGGAAGTCCCTCGGTGTATTTAGAAGGGAAGTATCGGAACGCTTGCGTAGAGTACCCCGAATAAATCACCGCCGGGATGAAAGGCTCGTCGGACTCCGTACCGGAGTCCGACAATTAGACTTAGGGTAATGTACCATCTAAGTGTTGAAATAATCTATACTAGAACCAGGTCGAAAAAGGAAGTTTTCAATGCAGCTAACATATAAATACCGCCTTAAACCCACAAAAGCCCAACTGATAACGATTGCTGCTCACCTAGAACTCTGCCGCCGGCAGTACAACTACAGGTTAGGCGAAAGGTTTAGATGGTGGGAATCCACAAGGACACCCGTTAATGCCTGTCCTTTAACCGCAGCCATAGTCCCAGTTGAGGAAATCTACAAAAATATTCCCTTAACTCGAACACAAACAAGAGATGGTAGAAAAAAGGATGAATTTGGGAATCCTTTAACTAAAAAAGGGGATGTTTTTTCAAACATTGAAGGCGGTTATGTGCAATGGCAAACCATACAGTTAGCTGATCTAAAAAACACCAAAAAACTATTTCCTGATTATAAACTTTTGGATTCTCAAGTTTTGCAGGATGTAGTTAACAGAGTAGAAACTTCCTTTTCAAATTTCACAACACCTGACAAAAATGGCAATCGTAGAGGTAAAACCAGATTTAAAGGTTTCAACTATTACAAATCTTTTACTTACCAACAACTTGATAATTTAAACATTATCAAGGATGAAAAAAATCGGATTTGTATTGACCTG
>CAITND010000151.1 GCA_903893625.1 uncultured Oscillatoriales cyanobacterium | reverse complement strand
GTCTATTTCCCTATAACTAACATTTCCCGTCAGCATGGCTAAAATAATAATAGTCAACACTACCCATAGCTCATGTCTTTTGCCTCGATTTTTCCGAAAATCCTTGACTAACTTTATTTGTTCTATTATACTATTTAACATGGTTTAAAAAATCAAAAAAAAGTGATCTCTTTTTGATTTTATCAAGAAAAGATCACTATTATTTTCTTTTTTACCCCCGACTTTGAAAACACCCTGCTTTCTAAGCCAGGGCTAGGGGGGTCTAATACTAGAAAAAAATCAACGAACTTTCGGTACTCGCTGGAAATAAAGCTAGGACAAAAGTATCTATCCCGGCGTTAGCATAAAGTTATCGCTACCTACACACTGAAAGAGGATCTCTGCTGACTATCTGCTTCGAGAGTCGCTGAGATCCTCAAGTCAGATCCGAGAGAAAATAAAATTCAATGAATTGCTGGGTCAAATTCCCAATTAACAATTCATAATAGTTCTAGGGAACCCGATTCACAACATGACCAGCACCAGTACCCAGTTCGATGGTGTAGCCTGTTATGAAGGTATTGTTTTGGAAATCAGCGCGATGAGAGTCTTCTACGGTGTTAAGGCTAAAGCCTGCCGGGTCGCCAAGACCGTTAAGACTCAGTGTACCCGCAGTACCCAAGGAAAAAGCTGAGTTCTGTAAACCATTGGCATTGTTGCCATTGTAGTTGAAAGCATGGGCGATAGCACTTTCTTTACCGACAGCAGCCGAGACAGCTACACCCGTAACCGCACCGTTATAAACGGTGAAAGCCGCAGAACCTGCCACACCACCTTCACCAGCACGGGCTACGGTAGAAAATCCCAAAGAACTCAGCACAACGAGGCTGCTAACTAAGGCAAAACGACGAATAATCATTTTTCTACACCTACTAAAGTAAACATCAAGTTGTTGAAGAGCACCCTAATTTGCGATGCAGGAACACAGACTAAGTAGGTAGGCAGAATGAAACAGAAAACCATTTTAATTGGAATTAGATGCGGTAATAATTTCTGGCTTCTGACTTCTGCAAACACGCTTGATAGCGTGTCTTTACTGATTAACTCGATTGATTTACAACTACTTAGTGAGCTTTTCTCAACTGCACCTTTTCTTTACCTTAATTGTCAACCCTCGCCCCTACGGTTGTCAGTCGGAAAAGTCGGATATTTAAAGTCAGAAAAGTCGGATGATTAGATTCCTGGGTCACTGACATTAGTTGAGAAGTAAAATATAATGCAACTAGGTGCAACCATGAAAAACCTGATCACTCTGAAACAATCATGACCTTTGAAGAAACCCTAAAATTTCTTGAAGCTGCCCTAGATTCCAAAACAGCTAAACAACTGACCCCTTCAGAAAAAGAAATCCTCAAAGCTGCCTGGGAAAAAGAAACCTACAGCAACCTAGCTGATAGTTTATATCTCAGCGTCGGCTATATTAAAGATTTAGCCTCCCTGTTATGGCTACGCCTTTCATCGGCTTTTGGGGAAAAAATCACCAAGAATAACTTTCGACGGGTAATGGAAGTGCTTGGTGACACATCTCAATCTTCTGAAGAAACAATCACAGCAACTAATACTGATGAAATTAAAGACCCCAAACCCCATATCTTAATTGTTGACGATCTCGTAGAAAGCATACAATTCTTAACAGAAGTATTAGAGCAATTTGGATATATAGTCCGAGGTGTCACGAATGGGAAAATGGCATTAAAAACAATTCCAAAGACTCATCCTGATGTAATTTTACTCGATATTTTAATGCCAGAAATGGACGGTTATCAAGTTTGCGAAGCCCTAAAAGCTGATGAAGCAACTTCAGAAATTCCGATCATCTTCTTGAGTGCGTTTGATCGAGTTTCAAATAAATTAAAAGCTTTTCAAATGGGCGGAGTTGATTATATTACCAAACTCTGTGGCCCAGAAGAAGTTGTTGCCCGCGTACAAACTCAACTCACTATCCAAAAACAAAAAAAAGAGTTAAAAAAGCAAATTGAACACCATCAACAAACGGCAGAAATCTTATATCAATCTCGTTCTTTATTAGCTAACTTATTAAATAGTTCTAAAGATGGAATTCTTGCCCTGCAAGCGGTGAGAGATATGATCACTGAAGAAATTAAAGATTTTCACTGTTTGGTAATCAATCCCGTATTTGTTAAACTTTTGGGTCAAAAACGAGAAGACCTGATGGGTAAGACTATTCCCCCAAAATTGCTTAATCAACTAACTCCTAAGCTATTTGATTCCTTGATTAATGTAGTTGATACAGCAGAAGAAATCGAGAAAAAATTTTGTTTGGAAAATGATCTTACTCACGACTGCTATTATTTGACTGCTATAAAATTTGAAGATGGTTGTTTGATTACAGTTCGTAAGATTAACGAGTTTAAACTTATTGAATTTGAGTGTAATTTGCCAGCAAATAATCAGCTTGTTTTAGCTTAGGGCGGGTTTAGTTAAATTGTTTACTGGTATTCAAGAACTCGACGAACCTGCCCCTACAGGAATTTTATTGATATTAAACTTTAGGTTTAGATGGCGGTGTAATTTTAAATTGATTCAAAATATCATTAATTTCTAATAATAATTCAAAGTCTTCTTGAGGTAATAAATTATCATTACTATTTTGTTCTAAAAAACTAAACGCCTGCCGAAATTGTTGGGGTGTTGCCATAATTGGGGAATCAAAATGACAAGGAATAATCCGGTTAAAATCCCATTCAGATACTTGATTTGCCCAAATTAATGTTTCTTCAGGAGCGCGATTTAAAATTAAAGTTTGTAAAACTGGGGCGACAAATAACCGTCCATTTCCTCTTAATGCTTCAAAAGATTCTTGCCAATTGGGTTTCCATTTAAACGGATAAATCCCAAAATAAGCTTTTTTAGAACGGTCTGGCGCTTGCCAAGATTCTCGAAAAGCATCCCCCAATTCTACGGTATCTAATACACTAGGACGAAAATAAAAGGAAAATAATGATATTCTTTGCCATCCTCGACGACGGGTAGTTTCGTTATCCTCTACTTTATCAAAGGTATGATCTTTGGCATGAAATAATAACGGATAGGGATCAAGTTGAATAATAGCTGGAGGAGTTTCAGGAATGGAAACAATAGTATCAGTTACTAATAGTGTATGCGATCGCTTATGGAAAAAAGCCACCTCTGCAAACCGTCCAACTCCTAACGCTAACGGCCCTAAAATTCGATAGTCAAATTCATCAGCAAAGGGCGTTTTTTGACTATCTTGGGGCAGAATATAAGTCCGTTTTAAAGGTAAACCTAACCAACTTAGAGGTAAATTAATCGGAAAACTCCACTGTCCCGGTGCGACAAAAACTTGAGCCTGGGGAAATTTTCGAGCAAAGGCGCCAACAAAAACTTTATGTTCAATTCCCGAAATTGTTGGCAAAATAATATATTTTACATCTCCATATTCTGCCACTAATTCCCTCATTAAACCCAGACATTCTGGGGTGGGAGCAACGGGAGCATAAACCAACAAACCTCCCGTTTCGAGTTTCACCACCGTCATCCGAATGGGAACCACGACATAAAGAATACCCTGTACCTGCTCAAACGTCCAAATAGTATTGGGAACAACTTCAGTACGCAGGGTTCGCCGTTGACCATAAGGATAAATCGGGACAACAGCCCAAAAGGGCCATGAAAACTCCCGAAACGAAAGATTTTGAACGGGTTTTTCTTGGGTTTTCCGATGATATTCCACTGTTTTTCTAACTCCTATCTCCTCTGTTCAGCATATCGGAATTTGTTCTAAACTTTCATATTCATCTAAAATCCCCTTTGGCGGTTGCTCTCGATGCACTAAAATTCCGCGTATTCCAAGAGCTTTTGATCCTTGATAATCGGCTTTCAAACTATCACCAATATGCCAAGCTTCTTCCGGTGAACATTGATGTTTTGTTAAGGCAATTTTGAAGATTTCAGAACTGGGTTTTGCGGCTCCTACTTCTGTAGAAATTGTCACAGTTTGGAAAAATTGAGCTAAATCTAAGGCTTCTAAAACCGGATATAATCGAGAATCAAAGTTGGATAATACGCCTAATTCTATTCCTTGTTCTTGCCAAGATTTTAACCGAGGGGGAACATCGGGATAAACAAACCAAGGTTTTTCAGTTTCAAAATAACCATATAAGGCTTGAAAAAAGGCGGAAAAATCTGTAAAATTATCATAGAGTCCAACGGTTTTAAAGGTTTGTTCTGCGATCGCTTTCCACCACTCAAATTCTAAGGATGGAATTTCACTCGAATCTACTCCAGGAAAGGCCATACTCGGAGCAGCTAAAAAACATTGAAAAAAGACTTGATCTAAAATTTCAGCTTCGGCTTTTACCCCAAATTGATCAGCAATAATTCGGTAAGCTTCCCCCACACTATGGCGGACTCCAAATAACGTGCCAACAGCATCTAAAAAAATTACACGGGGTTTTTCGGGTGCAGGATTTTGTAGGTTAATCATGGTTAATGGTCAATATTTTAATAACATCAGAAACCGGGTTTCTACAAAAATATCTCAATTTTAACAGAAAAACCCAGTTCCTCAATTGCTATTCTTTCGTCCCAATTTTCTGATCCATTGAAATTAACAAATCCTGTAACGGTCGAGTTATCCAATTAACAGCAACTCGGATTTGATGATCTAAGGTTGGGAAGCGATATAAATACATTAACCGTCGGGCTAAATGGGCAAATTGACCGTCTAATTTAACCCCTAAACCTGTTAGGGTGGCGTTATCTATTCCTAATGTGATCATTTCCCCTAAATTAATATATCGGAAGGGTAATAAAGGTCTTCCTGTTAATAATGCCCAAAGATTCCACCCGGTATAATCTGCTTGTTGAAAAGCGGCTTGGGCCGTAGTTGGAATAGTTTGACCCTCCGCATCTTTACAATCTGCTAAATCTCCTAATGCAAAAATTTCAGGATGATCAATCACTTGTAAGGTTGATGTTGTAACAATTTGACCCCGTTGATTTTGTTTAAAAGGGAGCGATCGCACCACAGGAGAGACTTTTGTTCCCACCGTCCACAGCACAATATCAACCGGAATTTCATCAATTTCACCTCGATATTCTAGTGCAATTCTATCTCCTTCAATTGCTGCTACAGTGGTTTCTAAATCGATCCAAACTTGTCGATCTGATAACGCATTTTGAGCCACTTCTCGATTAAATTCAGGAGAGGTTTTTAAGATTTCCTCCGCTTGTTCAATAATTCTAATCCGGGCTTTTGTTCCTAAGCGATCGGCTAATTTACAAGCTAATTCAACTCCACAATAACCGCCCCCAACAATTGCCAACCGAATTTTATCTTGATCGGAGGTTTCTAACCGTCGCAACTGTTCTTCTAAACGATAAGCATTAGCAATAGTTCGGAAAGGAATTGCATACTCTTTCGCCCCAGGAACTTGATCTAAAGGCGTTTCTCCCCCCATTGCTAACACCAAATAATCATAGGAAATGGGCGAATTATTTTGCAGTTTAACCTGTTTAGTTTCAATATTAATTTCACTGACAACACCTTGACAAAACCGCACATTTGTATCTTTTAACAGGTCTTCAAAAGCTGGAGAAATTTCCCAAGCTTGCAGTTCATCGGTTAGCAGTTCATACAACAAAGGTAAAAATAAAAAATGGTCATTCTGATCCACCAGAACAATTTCCGGTTCTTCCGATTTTTGCCAAGGAAGTTGACTCAAACGTAAGGCGGTGTAGAGTCCACCAAAACCTCCCCCAAGGATACAGATGCGGGTTTGCTGTTTAGTCATATTAAAATCAATGGTTTCTCTGAGTCGGGCCGTTTCTTTAAACTAGGATAGCAATTTTAGGGAGAAAATGTTAAGTATTGCTACAAGGACGAAAATCAATTCCCTTTGTTTGGTAAAACATCTTAGCTATAACGATTAATTTCCATTGGTTACAGTTTAAAAAACTTTAGGAGATAATTCCATGATGCTTTTAGCCGTCACTGCTGCTACCCCCGTTACTCACGCCTGGAGTCCTACCATCGCTATTGTAATGATTGTATCCAATATTGCAGCGATCGCCATTGGTAAATTATCGATCCAACAGCCTAATGCTGGCCCTCAATTACCCTCACCTAATATGTTCGGTGGGTTTGGCTTACCTGCGGTTTTAGCAACCACAAGTTTTGGTCATATTTTAGGGGCGGGTGTGATTTTAGGATTATCCAGTTTAGGAGTAATTTAACTCATTTCAGATGTAGGGTGCATCCCCATGCACCTGATGAATTCTGCTTTTAATGATAACAGAAATACTCCTCCCCAGCCCCACTATTTTCTATTTGATCAACTCTCAGCAACGAAAAGCTGCAAAAATTCTTTGATCTCATCGAGAACAGGGTGATTAAAATTCCAGATATCTTTTTTATTTTCCATAATATATTCAAAATTTTTCATGCTGCATTTTCGTTCTGCTTGCTTGGGTTCTGAACCAGAACAAGTATCAAATCGAATATAATTACTAATCCAAAATTTATCATAGTCTTTATCACTAATCGATTCATTATTACTTTTTAAACAGGTTCGCCAACTGTCTAAACAATCTGCATAAGGAGATTCTTGGGTTTTAATAAGTTTTAAGGCAGTTTCTAACTCTCCTTGACCTTCGACATGGGTAAAATAACAAGCTATTTCAATAGAATCATAGTCAGGAATATTGACAGTTATGAATTGTGATATATCAGAAAATTCATGATTTAAAGGAAAAACCTGCCCTAAACATTGATTAATAAATTGTAAACGCTCTTGCTTAGAATATTGATCAATATCGATCACAATTCCAATTTTACTAATTTGTCTTTTCTGGATATCAGCTAACAAGGACTTTAAAGCCCCTACTAGCCTTTTTTCACTTAATCCTTCTAAACATTCATAGTCATCAATACAAATAGGAGCATCAATCTCAATATCATAATTTAGCTCTTTAATTAGAGCTTTAAGAAAAAATTTATCATTTTTACTTTCCACAATTAAAAGATTACTCACCTCTAACTCCTTTTCCATGTTCTAAAGCATATTTTAAAGTTTCTACATCCCTTTTAATTCCTATAATGTCGTTAGTTTTAGGATGTCTTGCTAGTTCAAAATAAGCACTCATTTCTTCATCCATTTCTAAGCCTACATCTCCAAAAGCTTGAATCATTTCTAAACTGTGGGTTGTGGCAAAAATTTGCGTATCTAGTTCTGTTGATAGTCGAAATAAAGTTCGCCAAAATTCTCGTTGATTAGTATAGTGTATGCCATTTTCTATTTCATCAATTAACAAGATTTTATGATTATTATTGATTAATTTTAAAATCATAGTTGTAGCCCGAATAATAGCATCTCCATAGAGTGAAATAGGTAAGCGACGTTTATTTATGCTTCTTAAATATAAAGTAGGTTCACCAATAGAAAAACTATCGACCTCTTGAATTGATGAATCAAGAATTTGTAATAATTTTAAAACTTCACCATCTTTTTCATCTAAACGAGCTTTATCATAAGATTCAGCTAACTCTTTATTAGACATTCTTAAACCAGAGGGAATAATAGGTATATCAGTTGAGTCTGAACCATTGACTGAAATTATTCCGTTTGAGCTTGCAATTACCGAAGATTCAGATATTTTCTCTTGATTTTGAGTAACTTTAATATTAAGTGATGTTACTGATTCATTTTGAGAAATAAAGTCAATCAATTTTTTTATATCTTTTTGATCTTCAAAAAAATCTGAGTTAATTGTATCCGAAACAGAAAGCTCTACCGTTTTACAATTTTCTGAATATTTGCCACTAATTTTTATTTCTCCTTGATGACTTTGCTCTAAAAAAAAATTATCCCAAGTCTTTTCAGGTCTTGATTTTGAAATCTCTGAAGACTCTCTCCTAATTCTTTTAAGTTCAATTATGCTTTTAGGGCGAGGAAAGTTATGCAACAGTAAAGCTTCTAAAAAAGCTGTCTTTCCAGCGTTATTTTTACCCCCGATTAAATTCACTCGTTTAAACCCTAAAATTTTAGTATCTTCAAAACATCTAAAATTTTGAATTTCTATATTTTCAAGCATATTAATCAAATTTTGCTGTAAAAATAGCCCTAATCTATTTTAACTTTAGCACATTGAGGTCAGAAGTTGTCTAGCTAGTTTTATTATTTAGCACGACTAGCAGCTAAACGCGCATAATCCAGATTTTTTTGATACTGAATAACCCGTTGTTGTGCTTTGCCATAATTAACATCAGAAGTCGAAACCGCTTTCATATTTTCAATTGCTTTTTCCCATTGACTCGCTACAAATTCCCATTCATCTTTTGATTTAGAGGTTTGTGTTAAAAATGCAGCAGTATTAGCTTCATTTAACCCTTGTTGAAAATAAATTTCTGGATGTTTTACGGATGGATTTTTAGGCTGGGGATTAGCCTTTTTTTGACTATACTGTAAATTATTTTGATATTGTTGAACCCGATCTTGAGCAAGCACATAATTTTCCGAAGAATCAGGAACAGATTGCATTAATTCAATAGCATTTTTCCATTCATCTGCAACAGTTTTCCATTCATCGGAAGTTTTAGCAGTTTGTGCTAAATTAGCAGCTTTTGTTGCTGTTTCAATGGCCTCTCGAAAATAATTAGTTTCATCCTGATTTTCTTCATTATTTTCTGGTACAATTTCTTCTGTCGTTTGAACATTTGAGGAAGACGTTTGTTCAGTGTTTTCAGTAACAGAAGCATCAGAATTTACATTCTGTGATGGAGTAATTTGCGAGAGTTTAATGCCTGAACTAATAATTAAACCTACTAGGAAAAATACAATAGTTTTTGATAAATTATTTTTAGATTGATTACTATTATTCTCTAGTCGGTAGAATATAGTTGCGAGCATAAGCCAAATTATCAAAACGAATAATGCACTTAAGCTAGTAGGATTTTCTAGCATATTAGAAATTACTATATTAGTTTTCATTCCCATGCAATATGAAATCTCTGCTTCTTCAGATAAATCATAAAAAAATTTACAATTTAATTCTTGAAATTTAAAGAGAATATTCCAAGTAATTAGAGAATTAATAAAAATTATAAATGTTGCTTTTGTTCCTTCCCATAAAAAATTAAACTTAGGCAGCCATTTACCTATTAAAACTTGACTCAAAAGATAAAATAATGAGCATATAACTATTGTTATTAATACACATAAAATAGTAAAAATACCTAATCTTGATAACCAAATAAATCGAGTTGAGCCAGATATACTTATAAAAATATCTATTAGAAATGGTAGGATTAAAAAGCCAGGAATTCCAAGCGGAAGAAGAATTAAAGATCTAACCAAAGGAAGCCAAAACGGTTGTGTATTCATAGGAACGAAGTTGAAGTTATTTTTATTAGAGGTAAATGGAAAACAGGATAGAGAGAAGGTGATATAGAAAAAAAGCAGGTAAGGATATTGATCAATAGTTCATAAGGAGCGATCGCTCAAACTTACTAAATTTTAGAATAGCGGATAAAATCATAAAAAGAAACCGTAAATTTACGCAAATTAAGATGTAATTATTGTAAGCTACATAAGCATAGTCCACGCACCAGCAACATTATTTAATACAACAGAGTTCTAGGTGAGTAAAACACAGCCTACGAGGTATATTATTAAAATGAAACGTACATTAATCATTCTTAATCACTATTTAAAAACAAAATATTTTAGACATTTCAATAGTCGAGAACAGTTATTAAAATGGCAAAATCAACAGGTTCAAAACTTTTTAAATAAGATTTTGCCTCGATCTCCCTTTTATCAACAGTATTATCAAGGTTTAGAAATTCAAGATTGGCAAAATTTTCCAATTATTGATAAAGCGAAAATGATGGAAAATTTTGATCAACTTAATACCGTTAAAATTTCAGCCTCAGAAGCTTTTGAAATTGCATTGAAAGCTGAACAAACGCGAGATTTTAGCTCTAATTTACGCGGATATACCGTTGGACTATCGACGGGAACGAGTGGAAATCGAGGGTTATTTTTAGTTAGTCCTCAAGAAGAATGGATTTGGGCTGGAACAATTTTAGCCAAATTATTACCTAATTTTATTTTATTTCCTGAGAAAATTGCATTTTTTCTAAGGGCAAATAGTCGATTATATGAAACGGTAAAAAGTCGGCGTTTGCAGTTTAATTTTTTTGATTTATTAGAACCAATAACGAATCATATTCAACGATTAAATCAGTATCAACCCACAATTTTAGTCGCTCCTGCTTCTTTATTACGATTATTAGCGGAATCTCAAGCACAAGGGACTTTAAAGATATCACCAAAAAAAATAGTTTCCGTTGCTGAAGTGCTTGATCCTTTAGATGCAGATTATATTAGCGGAGTTTTTAATCAAATTATTCATCAAGTTTATCAATGTACAGAAGGATTTTTGGGTTATACCTGTGATTATGGAACCTTACATCTCAATGAGGATAGTGTTGTAATTCAAAAAGAATATTTAGATGAAGATAAATTCAGATTTATGCCGATTATAACCGATTTTAGACGAACAACGCAACCGATTATCCGTTATAAACTGAATGATATTTTAGTAGAGCGTAAAACACCATGTCAGTGTGGGTCAGTGTTAATGGCTATTGAACAGATAGAAGGACGACAGGATGATATTTTTTATCTCCCTCATCAATCTAGTCATGGTGAATGGGTGACAATTTTTCCTGATTTTATTCGCAGAGCAATTGTTATGGTTTCTGCGGATATTGAGGATTATCAAGTGATGCAGTTAAGTTTAAATCGGATAGAAGTTGCTTTGAAAGTTAGAAATGGCGAAAAAGATATGATTCAAGAAGGGGTTATTAAATCGCTAAAATCGCTTTTTGAACGTCTCCACTGTCATATCCCTGAAATTGTATTTCTTGATCAATTTCCCTCAATTCCAACAGGTCAAAAACGTCGGAGAGTTTGGCAACTTCAGAAACCCGGTTTCTATAATTTTAGTTGATTGGCGAATTGCTGTAGATATTTTTGCCTCCATTTTGCATCAATTTTGCGATTTGTTGGAATTTCTAAAATCCTAATTCCTTGCTCAGGAAGGGGATTTAATCGTTGTTTTAACTGTTCCCAAGATTGAATTTGTTCATACTCAATATTATAAGTTGTCGCTAATTGAGCAAAGTTAATATTTTGAGGGGTAGCAAAATAGTCCTCAAAAGGAGGATCAAATTGAGAAATGGGTAACATTTCAAAAATTCCACCTCCATTATTATTAATTAAAATAATTGTTAAATGTCCGATAAATTTATTCCTAATTAAAAATCCATTTGTATCATGAAGTAATGCTAAATCTCCTGTTAATAAAATACTACTTTGTTGATGATGGGCAATTCCTAATGCAGTGGATAAGGTTCCATCGATACCATTTGCACCTCGATTAAAAAAAGGTTGAATATTTAATGTATTCGGACTCCAAAAAAATTCTACATCTCTCACGGGCATACTATTAGCAATAAAAATCGGTGTATTTTTAGGCAAAATTTGGGAGAGTAACCCAGCAATTTTAGGTTCTATTAATAGATTAATGGGTTCTAATTTTTGGTCAATAGCGGTTCTCGCTTGCGCTTCTAATTTACACCAAAGATGACAATATAATTCAGATTGAGTTGAGTTAAGAGGTTGTGGATTTTTTCTCTGATGAATTTGTTCTGATAGCTGTTCGATAGATATCCTCAAATGGGTTGTTTTTCCATGTAACCCATCTAAATTTTGATAGGTTGGGTCAAGAATAAAATAATCTGGTTGTAGTTGTTCTAACCAGTTTCTGAGGGTTTTGCTGGTGGGTAAATCTCCAATTTGAATCACAATTTGAGGGGCGAGTTTTTCGGCTAAGGTTGAATTTCTCAGGATTAAATTATAGGTTGAGATCAAATAGGGATTAAGGTTAGAATAATTCCTAACGGGAGATAATCCCTCTGCTAAGACGGGATAATTTAATTGTTTAGCAAGTTGGGCGATCGCTTGACAATAACCCTCGGAATTTTGAGGTTGAGCTACACCCGCAATAATAATTCCTTGAGAATAATTATACCACTGTTTAAAATAATCATAAAGATCAAAACCAGAAAAAATTGAAGTTTTTACAGGATTAATTTTTTGGAAAAAATCATCAGGAAATACGGCTTTTAAATCTTCTACTTCCGGTTGATAAACGGGATGTAAAGGATCACGAAAGGGAATATTAAGATGGACAACACCGGGAATAGGAAGTTGCGATCGCTCCCAAGCATAAATTAATGTTTGTCGCAAATAACCTAACAATCCTAAATCCAAACTAGGGATGCTTAATTCGGTTTGAAAGTTAGGATAATTCCCATATAATTTAAGCTGATCAATGGTTTGTCCAGCATGACAATCTCTTAATTCAGGGGGGCGATCTGCGGTTAAAATTAATAGAGTAACTCGGCTTTCTTTGGCTTCTATAATAGCGGGATAAAAATTAGCTCCTGCGGTTCCTGAAGTACAAACTAAAACCGTCGGTAAACCCGATTTTTTAGCAATTCCCAAAGCAAAAAAAGAAGCGGAACGTTCATCTAAAATTGGGATGGTTTCAATGCTAGAATGTTGAGCAAAAGCAATTGTTAAAGGGGTAGAACGGGAACCGGGACAAAGAATGGCAGTTTTTAATCCTAATTTGGCTAAAGTTTCCACCAATACAGAAGCCCAAACTGTGTTAGTATTACGGAAGTCAATCATTTTATCTCAATTAATTTTAAGTTTAATTTAACTAAGGAACTCAACCATGTCTTTTGTAGGTTTACATATTCATAGTGATTATAGTTTACTCGATGGTGCATCTCAATTACCGCAATTAATTGACCGAGCATTAGAGTTAGGAATGCCTGCGATCGCTATCACCGATCACGGAGTTATGTATGGGGCAATTGAGTTAATTAAAACTTGCCGAAATAAAGGGATAAAACCCATTATTGGCAATGAGATGTATGTGATTAATGGTGATGTTAAAGTTCAGGATCAGAAGGATAAGAAACGAAGAAAATATCATCAAGTGGTCTTAGCTAAAAATAGCCAAGGCTATAAAAACTTAGTTAAATTAACCACCATTTCACACTTGCAAGGGTTTCAAGGAAAAGGCATTTTTGCACGTCCCTGTATTAATAAAGAACTATTAGAACAATATCATGAAGGGTTAATTGTTACCAGTGCTTGTTTAGGGGGAGAAATTCCCCAAGCAATTTTACAAGGACTCTACGAGAAGGCGCGGGAAGTCGCTCAATGGTATCAAAGGGTATTTGGAGAGGATTTTTATTTAGAAATTCAAGATCATGGTTCTCCAGAAGATCGGATGGTGAATGTTGAAATTGTTAAAATTAGTCGAGAATTAAATATTAAACTTGTCGCCACTAATGACTCCCATTTTATCTCCTGTAATGATGTAGAAGCCCATGATGCCTTACTTTGTATTAATACCCAAAAATTAATTAGTGAAGAAAAACGAATGCGCTATAGCGGTACAGAATATTTAAAATCTGCTGAAGAAATGGCGCAATTATTTCGAGATCATTTATCGGATGATATCATTCAAGAAGCGATTAATAATACGGTAGAAGTTGCCAATAAAGTTGAACCCTATTCCGGTATTTTAGGGGAACCCCGCATCCCTGACTATCCCATTCCCCCTGATCATACGGCTGATACTTATTTAGAAGAAGTCACCTGGAAAGGGTTATTAGAACGGATGAATGCCAAAACCAGAAGCGAGATTAAACCCATCTATAAAGAGCGCTTAGAATATGAACTCAAAATGATGCAAAAGATGGGGTTTTCGACTTACTTTTTAGTCGTTTGGGATTATATTAAATTTGCCAGAGATCACAATATTGCCGTCGGGCCAGGACGAGGTTCGGCGGCGGGATCATTAGTAGCTTATGCCCTAAAAATTACCAATATTGATCCAGTTTATCATGGTTTATTATTTGAAAGATTTTTAAATCCTGAACGAAAATCTATGCCTGATATTGATACGGATTTCTGTATTGAAAGACGAGATGAAATGATTAAATATGTCACCGAAAAATATGGAGCGGATAAAGTGGCTCAAATTATTACGTTTAACCGTATGACCTCTAAAGCGGTGTTAAAAGATGTCGCCAGGGTATTAGGAATTTCCTATAAAAAATCCGATCAAATGGCGAAATTAATTCCGGTTTCACGGGGAAAACCCGCCCGTTTAAAAGTTATGATTTCCGATCAAAGTCCCGCACCGGAATTCAAAGAAGCTTATGATAATGAAAATGTTCCGGTTCATAATGAGGCGGGGGAAGAAGTCGATACCATTAGTGTTAAACAATGGCTAGATATGGCAATTCGCATCGAAGGAACGAACAAAACCTTCGGGGTTCATGCGGCGGGTGTGGTGATTTCTAAACAGTCTTTAGACGAAATTGTTCCCCTACAGCGCAATAATGATGGGGCAGTTATTACTCAATATTATATGGAGGATTTAGAGGCGGTTGGATTATTAAAAATGGATTTTTTAGGGTTAAGAAATTTAACCATGATTCAAAAAGCAGTTAATTATATTGAAGAAATATATGGCCATAAAATTGATCCTGAAAAATTGCCTTCTGATATTGAAAGAAAAGCCCAAGATGCCTATAAAACCCATAAAAAGTTACCTGAAGATGTACTGAAAACTTATAAATTACTAGAAAAAGGCGATTTAGATGGCATCTTTCAGTTAGAATCTTCTGGGATGATAGATATTGTTAAAAAACTCAAGCCTTCCTGTTTGGATGATATTTCTTCTATTTTAGCGCTGTATCGTCCGGGGCCCTTAGATGCGGGTTTAATTCCACAATTTATTGATCGTAAACATGGACGGGATGAAATTAGATATGACCATCCTCTGTTAGAGCCAATTTTAAAAGAAACCTATGGAATTTTATGTTTTCAAGAACAAATTATGAAATTAGCTCAAGATTTAGCGGGCTATTCTTTAGGTCAAGCGGATTTATTAAGACGAGCAATGGGGAAGAAAAAAGCGGAAGAAATGAATAAGCAACGGGAGACATTTATTGATGGGGCCACTAAAAATGGAGTTCAGCAAAAAATCGCTGAAAAATTGTTTGAACAGATGCTTCAATTCGCTGAATATTGCTTTAACAAATCCCATTCAATGGCCTATGCTTATGTCACCTATGAAACTGCTTATTTAAAAGCAAATTATCCAGTTGAATATATGGCGGCTTTATTAAGTGCAAATAGTGGGGATACGGATAAGATCCAAAAATATATTGAATCTTGTCAAAAATCTTTGGGAATTAAGGTGATCCCCCCAGATATTAATCTTTCGGGTATGGATTTTACCCCCTCAGATCAGAGTATTATTTTCGGACTTTCTGCAATTAAAAATGTGGGAGAAGGTGCTATAGAACATTTATTAGCCGTGCGTCAAGAAGGAGGAGAATTTAAGAGTTTTCCCGATTTATGCGATCGCATAAATTTACAAATGGTTAATAGTCGGGCTTTAGAAGCTTTAATTAAATGTGGAGCTTTAGATAAACTTAACCCCAACCGTAAGCAAGCGATCGATCATCTTAAACTATTGATGACTTGGGCGCAACATAAAGCGAAAGATCGAGAAATTGGTCAACAAAGTATTTTTGACATTTTAGGAGGAGAAACTAATATAAAAACAACCCATGAAGACGCGCCCAAACCTCCTAAAGTCGAAGATTTTTCAATTAAAGAAAAGTTGCAGTTTGAGAAAGAATTACTAGGATTTTATGTTTCTGAACATCCCTTAACAAGCTTTGCCAAAACTATTAATATTGCCGATGTAGTTTCTCTCAGTCAACTTTCTGAAAAGAAAGCAAAAGCATCGGTTAAAGTTCTGGTGATCCTAAGTGGAATCAAACTGCATACCACTAAAAAGAATGAACGGATGGCTTTTTTGCAGTTAGAAGACTTAAGCGGACAAGCAGAAGGGGTGGTTTTTCCTCGAACTTATAAAGAAAATGAACCTTTACTCATTGCCAATAATATCGTTTTACTGGTGGGAAAAGTAGATAAACAAGAAGATAAAACACAGCTTCTTGTTGATGAAATTAAATCCATTAATAGTATTCCAGAGGAGTCTAACTCATCGATTAATAGTATTCTAGAGGAGCCTAAAATCATGATCCTACTTCAAATCAAATATCAACAAGTTGATGATCGAACCTTACACAACCTTCAGGCACTCCTCAAAGAACAATCATCTGGTAATCAACAACAAGCTAATATTCCCATCGTCGCTAAGGTGACAGGAGAATTTAAGCAGAATTATCAAGGGGTTTCTTGGGGTCGTGACTTCTGGATACAGAATGCCGAAGCAACTCTTGATGCCTTAAAATCTGCTGGATTTGATGCTGAAATTCAACCCAAAATAGAACAAACTATTTCTTCTATTTTTTAAAATTTCTCTAAAAAATGTTGAGGAAATTGTTGTTTTAAAGCAATAAAAACTGGACAGGCTTTTTGTTCTTGCTGATTTTCGGGTTTATGCCAACTATAGGGAGAAAAACGAGATGCAGACATCCATAAAAAACGTTTAGCTCTCGTTATAGCGACATAGAGTAACCGATATTCTTCTGCGGTTTTTAAATCCTTAGCTTGTTCCCAAGCGGTAACGACATCGGGAATCAATTCTTGTCCATGAGATGCGGCTCGAATTTGAGCGCGGGCGACTTCAGAAAGGGTTAATTCTCCTAGAAATTTTGTTTGGGATAAAACTCGTAAACTACCGGGAATTGTAGACTCTTGTAAAAAGGGAAGAAACACATAATCCCAATCTAATCCTTTGGCTTTGTGCATGGTAATTAGAGTTAATTGACCTTCACGGGTGTAGGGACTTTCTTTAGAGGTTTCTTCATCATCAATATCAACGGGTTCAAACCGTTCAGAACTAACAATATCGTTTAAAACGTCTAAAATTGTTCCCATTGAATGGTTACCAGAGGTGTTTTTAGCAATGCGTTCTGCTAATTTATCAGCCGTTGCTAATTCCGTTCTTTCATAATCCAAGGATAACGCTAAAAAGGAGATCAATTGATAGGGAGGAAGTTCTAAACGCGCTTGCAATAATTGACAACAAAAATAACGACATTTCCGAATTTCTTCCGATTGTGGCGGATCAAGGGGGCCAGGATACAGAAATTCTTCAGGATGAATCGCAATTTTATTATAATCCAAATTAGGAATTAAATTGCGATCGCCTAAAACTTTTAACGCCAATTTTAAATAATCCGGTGAATGGGGACGATCTAAAAATTGTAATAAAGATAAAATTTCTGCTGGAATTTTAGAATTTCGCGCCTGTTGGGAAGCATCATAAATCCGAATTTTAGTTTTAAATTCTTCAGGAATTTTAATATTATACAATTGGGGATTAGTCAAAACGCTAGAAATAAACTCTCCTTGTTTATTTTCTCGAAGTAAAATAGCAAATTTCCCTTTTGGATCATCTTGAAGAATCGTCACAATCCGTTCCACAATCCACTCAACGGTTTGATAAATATCCGCAGGTTCACAGAGTTCTAAACCTCGACTATATGCGGGAGGATTGGCATTTGATTGCTGGTCATTAAATCCCACTAAATGAATCATTTGCTCTCGAAAAGGTTGTTCATTTCCGGCTAATTTTGATCGATTTACCCAGGATAACATATAGTTAGCTGCATCAATAATAATCCGACTACTTCGTCCTGCCTGATCCATTGTAGCTAACCGTTTTAATTGTTCACAATCATTACAAAAACGACGAAAATAAATCGGATCAGCCGGAGTAAATGTTGAGTTAATCGCTTGATTGGGATCACCGACTCGAACTAAATTTAAAGTATCTAAATCATCAGTAATTGATTCATAAGAACGGGCTAAAATTCTCAAGAGTTTACTTTGTAGAGGGGTAGAATCTTGAGCTTCATCTTCAAACACAGCAAAGAATTGATTTTGCCACACTTGACGAATTGTTGGATTTTCTAAGACTCGCAATGCAGCTAAAATCATTTCGTCATAATCAATTAAATTCTGCGATCGCAATAAAATTTGATAATTTTCATATAATCCCCCTGCTATTTTTAAAATCTCATAATCATCAGGAATTTGTTCAGAAATTCGGTTTAAATCTTCCGGTTGCAGTCCTGAACTTTTGGCTTCTTGAATCACTTTCCAAGCTAAATTCGGTAAAACTTCTGTCCGTAAAACCGATTGTCGCCTTAACCGTTCTGTTTCTTCTCCATCAAATTGAACCCCTTCAATTAACCGTTGATAATGGCGAGGATTAGCAGCAATCCACTGCTCAACACAGGTGCGAGTAATTCGATTACTGGGAGTAGGTAAAATTAAAGTAAAATCATCTAAATTTAATCCCGATAATTCAGGATGTTTTAAGGCAATATTCAAGGCTAAACCATGCAAAGTATGAACAACAAATCCTCCTAATGGTAATCGCATGGCTTTGAGTTGTTCACTGACTTTAGCGCGAATATTTGCGGCGGCTGAACGGGTAAATGTAACAATAACTAATTGATGATGAGAATGCAGGGGATACCGAGCGATTGCTAAAGCGGCTGCAAAAGCCATTCCCGTTGATTTCCCGGCACCTGGAACGGCAGAAATGGCTAATGGCCCCCCATTCCAGTCTGCCATTTGTTGTTGACCCGGACGTAAACTTTGATAAATTTCTTTTATTTTTTGCGCTCGAAATGCTTGAATTTGCTCAATATTTTCTAAAGAATTCGTTGTCACCTCAGAAACAACCGATTCCGCTTCTGGGGTTGGTATAGAATGGAGGGAGGAAACTGGATCGAGATCAAAATCGTCTGTCATTTTAGGCTCAATATTAAAGGGATCATGAAAAATCAACGGTTACGTTAGGGGTGTTTTTATGAGGATATCAATCCAAATTTTATCAGGGTACAGGAAATTTTAAAAGCATATTTCAGGGATCTAAGAGTATTTTTTTGAAAAGGTTCTACTATGAATAGTGATCAAATTCGGACTCAGACCGCATCAAAGCTAGGATTTTGCCTGGGATTAATTGTATCAACTTTCGCCTTATTCAGTTGCAGTTCTCTCAATGAAAGTAATTCTGCAAAAGTCATGAGTTCCCCGGCTAACGCGCCTGTCCCTGCCGCAGAAAGCCTGCAAATGGATGCTTCTGCACCGGAACAAACGACCCCAGAACCTACAAAACAATCCCAATTAATTAAACGCGCTCAGTTGACGTTAGTGGTGCAGTCCATTCATCAAACCACAGAATCCATTACTGAAATTATACGGAAACAACAAGGAGATATTTTAAAATTTGAAGCTCAAAAATCCCCAGATAATAGTCAGCGTCAAACCGCTTATTTAGAGTTTAGAGTTCCCCAAAAACGATTAGAAACAACATTAAATTCCTTAGCCAAATTGGGAACAGTAGAAAATCAAATGATTACAGCCGAGGATGTTTCTGATCAATTAGTAGATTTTCAAGCTCGACTGCGAAATTTACGCAAATCGGAAGAAATGGTCTTAAAAATTATGGAACGTTCCGGTTCCGTTGGGGATGTTCTCAAAGCGGCTAATGAACTGAGTACGATTCGAGAATCAATTGAACGTATTGATGCTCAGTTAAGAAGTTTACAAAATCAAGTGGCTTATTCTACGATTACTTTAAATATTGAATCGGTAGTTTCTGCTGCTCCCACTCAAGAAAATTTGGGGTTAAGAGTACAAGAAACCTGGGGAATGGCGACTCATGCAATGGGAGAATTAACCTGGTTATTAGTAGGATTAATGTTATGGTTATTGGCTTTTAGTCCTTATTTATTAATCATGGGAGGTGCGGTTTATGGTTATCGTTGGTATCGTCAGAATCAAATGAAATAATAAACAATCTTGACACTCCCACCCCTACGCTACGCTAAAGGGGTGGGATTCTCGTATCTAGTCCAGTCAAACAGAGACAGGTAAGGGTGGGGTTACCCCGCCCCTACAGTCAACCGTCAACAGTCAACAGTCAACAGTCAACAATTCGTTATTCATCAATTTGCCAAACATCATGATTTTGATCCTCATCCCATACTTTCTTAGGACGCACCACTAACAGCAATTTTCCGAGTAAATTAATCGCTGGATTTTCATCAAACCATTGTAAGTCTAAATGTTCGGATTCTTCTACTAAGAAATAGGCATCACCATTCCATTCTCGTTGAGAGCGATCTACAATGATTAAAACAGATTCCGGTTGACCGGGTAAGGGATTCGGTAAATTAGCAGTATTTCCTAAAATAGCAACCGGATCTTCAGCATTCATCACCACTTGCCACCCCGGAACCCCAACCCAAGCCGCATTTCCTGACGATTTAACAATGCGAAATTTCCCTAATTCTTCAATCAAAGGAACTGCCGTAAAGTCCGATAAAGTTAAAGGAAATTCACCCGCTACCGGGATTAATCGCGGCAGATATTCTTCAGTTTCTAAACGATAAATGGGTAAACTAGGTGCAGAAGGTTTCGCCGTCACCGAAAAATCCGTTAACAGTTGTTCAATTTTTTCTCTGGCGGTTGCGGTGTGAGCATATTTTAACCCTTTGGCAATTAAACGCGATCGCTCTTGCAAATCATTATGTTGTCGTGCCGATTTCAAAGCTTGATAGGCTAAAATATCTCCAGGATGATTAGAAAAGCCTTCGGGAAGAATCGAAAACCGAGAGAATTCTTTGATAGCTTTCGCTAATTCTCTGGCTTCATCTGCATCCAATTTGCGCTGATCAGCAAATTCTGTAGCAATAATTCTTTCCTGTTGGTTCAGAATCCGAAATTCATATAAAATATCACTCCCCCGATGTTGAAAATGGGATTGAATTTCCTCTGCTAAATTGCCCTTAACTAAGGAGGTAAACACCTGTGAAGCTACAATTACTTGATTTTGTTGAATCGGTTCAAACCCCGTTTCTTCAAAAATTTGTTGGGGATTATAGCCTGATTTTTGTAACTTTGCACAGGCATCACCCCACTCGACCCAATTTCCTTGTTTACGACGTAATAATTGAATTAAGTGAGCAGTATTTGCCGAAGGGTCTGGCTCCGAGGAGAGGGGAGGTGAAGGATCTTGTGGTATTTGACTCATCAGAAAAATGGGTAGAAACCCCGTCCTTCTAGGACGGCTTTATATTGGATTTAGATACCATTACCATTGCCGCCTTGGGGTTGCTAAACTCGTTGTGCTTTTGCAATGCACTTTCAACAGGACAATTACTGTTTCAAGTTTTACAACCCTGTACGCACAATGTTCTTGCTCCGAAGAGCCTCCCATTTCTGGGGTAAAGTTAGCTTCGCCAATGTTTTAAGAGCTTGTTAGGCCAGTAGCACTGTCTTACCCCTCGTAAAACTGTTTAACTACTAACGACAGAGCCAGGGACTAGCTTCGCATCCACAGGGTGTCGTGACTCAAAAAAACGTAGTCAGTTAAGACTTAGGCTGGTCAACTAACTGAAGTTAGAGGCACCAGGCGCGTAGCCTGCGCTCCGCGCATAGCCCCGTCACTTCAGTGCGGGGTGCTGACAATTGTAGGGGTTAATCGGTCTCAAGACCGGAATGTCCTCAAAATATCAATGTTCTGTCTAAACTTTTAATTTATCATAAAGCAGGGGTAATTTTAAACCCGGTCACTCCCAAATTAATCCAGAAGCAACTGGGAGGATTTGATCCTTCAATTCAGTTAAGCTAAGGTAAGATTATCAAGTTACATCGTTTAATTTATGAATAGTATCTTGTCTGAACAAATTTTACCCCTAACTATTCCCGAAAAGCTTAAATTAATAGAAGATATTTGGGATAGTATTGTTATTAATGCGGATCAAATTCCTTTAACTCAATCTCAGAAACAAGAATTAGATCGGCGTTTAGCATCCTATCAAAATATTGAAAATCAAGGTGAATCTTGGGAAGTAGTTAAGCAAAGAATTATTAAAAATGACATATAAAATTAAAATTTCAGAGGAGGCTGCATTAGATTTAGATGAGGCTTATCAGTGGTATGAATCACAAATTAGTCAACTGGGATCTGAGTTTATTAGAGTTGTAGATAAAAATTTCACTTCGATTCAACAAAATCCTTTGGCTTACCCTATTATTTATAATAATGTACGCCGGAAATTATTGCCAAGATTTCCTTATGGTTTGTTTTATCTAATTCAAGATGATATTATTTTTATCTTGGCTTGTTTTCATGTCAAACGTGATCCCCAACAGTGGAAAAGACGTTTATAGCGATCGCACTCCCAACTTGCTTACATCCCAAAGAGCGATCGCACTACCAACTTCCCTCTACCCCTAAAAGCGATAAAATGTTATAATCTAACTAAACAGTTTTGTCACAAACTTTGAATACTATTTTATGATTATGACCGTTGAACAAATTGAAAAAGCCATTTTAAATCTTTCTGAAAGAGATTTTGGCGAGTTACGAAATTGGTTATTAGACTTAGATTATCAGCGATGGGATCAACAGTTAGAACAAGATATCATGGATGGTAAACTTGATGACATAGCATCATCAGCACTTGCTGAATAGGAAAAGCTTATCGTGCGTTAGGAATAGAAGTTAAAAGTGGAATTTTATGGTTTTGGATTGGTACTCATGGTGAATATAATAGATTAATAGGTAAATAACAGCGATCGCATCTCAACTCCCCTACACCCCAAAGCGCGATCGCACCACCAACTCCCCTACACCCCAAAAAGCGATCGCACCTCAAACTACCCCAAAAAGTTGTTTTTACCTGTCAAAACTTCTCTTTGACCAACGAATCTGTTAAAACAGTCATTTTACATTTTTCATCAGGCTTTTCCTCACCAAATGGAACATCTTGCGTTAATATGATAAAGGTTCCTTCGACCTCAAAGCCATCTCCCTCAGTTACATAGACTCTAATCTTATCGAACTTTTCTGCCCATTCTTTGGCATATTTTGGCAGTTTGGATTTAAGAACTGCAACACGATCAGGATTTGTTTCATTAAGTTTAGCAATCAAGTTAACCGTGTATTTCTTCAAGGCTTTTTTAAAATCGTTTAGACTTGTAATTGTAACAGGTTCTTCCAAGCGAAAAGCTCTGAGGAGAGTATTCACAACAGGTTTATACTCACTTGTTGCTTCTTGTTCAGATTTATATCCTCCGAATAACGATTCATCGAATATCTGATCACTTAATTCTTCATATTTCCCTTCAACAATCCAAACAAAATCGTCTTCTATTTTGTTTGGGTAGGCATCCGAGAACACCTCTTTTCCTGTAAAAATACAGTTATAAATGTACATTGGCTTCAGTTCCTTATCTGGGTTTTCGTTGATTTAAATCGACTCATTTTAGAAGTGTTATGAAGACTGATCACAGTTTTCACCACTGATTATATCAACTGCACTAAACCGAAGCAACGAAAGTGTAAAAATCTTTACATTCCCCAAGTTCTCGATTGCGGTGATCGCGTTTTTGTAGGGGATAAAGGATGATCCAGATAAACCCTTGCATCTTCACCGATATAATTAAGCGATCGCAAATTCAGTGAATTTACGACTTTCTGGATCATGAAACGCTAAAACAATATCCTCTTTTGGTACACCTTCAGTTAATAATTCAGTCGCAATTCCTGCCTCTGTCCAATCTTCTTCAATATAAATCTTTTCGTTTTTAATACGGATATGAACAGAAATCCCCTTAATTCTTTCCTCTGTTGTCCAACCCACTTGAAACCATAAATATTGATCTCTTTGATCATCAAAGGCTAAAAGCATTTCAACATTGGGAGTAGAAGCAGCAGAAAAAAGTTGATGATATTCTGTTAAAATCTTTTTGATTAAAAAACGATAATGCTCTAACTTATCCATTGAGTAATAACCTCCTTATCCGTGTCAACAATAATTAATTTAAGTTGATTTTCATCAACAACAATTTGAATAGTTTCATCAAAATTAGCTTTATAAACTCGCTGACTCAGAGCTAAATAAATCTGATGATCAGGTGCAGTTTTTTTGAGGAAATTACGATAGATAATATACTGACCCACAGCCCTTTCTAAATCATAAATAAATGATGGATGGTAAATATCTTTTGCTGGCATTGTCTCCCTAATAATGAATAGGTGGGCATTACCCACTCTACCATTATACTAAAATTATCTTAAACTCAAGCCTCCTCTAACTTACATATTAGACTATCAAAAAATATCAGAATCTTCGGGTTGAGGAAGCAAATTAGATGGGGGGCGATCGCCACTCCAAGCCCACCAAACACAGCCACATTGACAGGCATAAAATTCCTGCCATTTGCGATGGTTATTTTCGCTGTAAACTGGAGAACGACGGTTAATCCAAACCTGTTGGGCTTCTAAACTACTAGCGGAACATTGAGGACAGCAAAACTCAGAAGCGTGAATTGCATCGGTTGTCCAATCTGGCGGAGTGGGTTGAAACGCATCCATTGGTAAAAAAAACAGAAATTAATGGCGCACACTCACCTATTATACTAGAGGTTAACGTCGGGAACTTCTACAAATTTATGGCGGGAGGATAAACCCGATTTAATCGTAATCTGAGATTTGGGAACTCCTAAGTGTTTGGCTAAAAATTTAATTAATTCTTGATTGGCTTTTCCTTCCACCGGGGGAGATTTGAGATTAACAGTAAAACTTCCATCAATTTCTTCATGGAAAGATTGCTGTTTAGAATTGGGTTTGACTTTAATTTTTAAGATTGCCAAGGTTTTAAATAATTGCGATCGCTGACATTAATATAGGATACAGCAATTTGGTATCCTATATTAATCTAAGATGATTTTAAAATTAAGCCGTTAGGGGATAATCTAAACGTTCTAACGCCTGTTTTATGGCAACTAAATTGTAGGGAAAAGGTGGTTTTAAGGGGCGATAATCTCGTTCATGGGGTTCTCCATGTCGCAATACCGCATTCACCATTAAACAGTCTTCTGTACTCAGATTAACTGCACCGTGAGGAACCCCTGGAGGAATTTTAACAACAGTTGGAACCCGATCACTTAGGGGAATATAACGATATTGACGATTTTGTAAAATCACCAGGACAAATTGACCCCGGACGACTAACAATTGATCGGTTTGAAAACGATGGACAAATAACTGCTCTACCGCGCCCGCCTCGACCTGTACAGTCATCGTTTCATCGCTAGTTTGGGGGGTGAAAAATTCAACCATCCCAGACCTCATGGAGTTGAGTTGGCGAATTTCAACTTGGTGGATCAGACCCATAATCTAGTCCTCACAATGCAAAACCTTACGCTTTTGTCAAGTGTAAGGGGTATTTCTGTAAAATTTTGTAATAAAATTAACGAAATTGGGCAATGGAGTCATACTAAATAGAGGTATAAATGCCTGACTCCGGTTGTTTACGATTAATTTGAAATTTTTATGAAACCTATTCAATACCAGACGATATCGCTCTTTCGTTTAATTAATATCAATTTTTATCGGTTTTCTCTGTTCATTTCCCTGATTAGTTTAACCCTAATTTCCTGTGGGTCTTCCCCAAATTCTACCTCAACTAATCCCCCTAATTCTAATCAGCAACCCCCAGAAAAAACCCTAAAATTATTATATTGGCAAGCGCCAACGATTCTTAATCCCCATTTATCAACCGGATTCAAAGATTCCGAAGCCAGTCGGATTACTTTAGAACCCTTAGCCAGTTTTAATAATCAATTAGAATTAGTGCCTTTCTTAGCGGCAGAAATTCCGACATTAGAAAATGGTGGAATTGCTAAAGATGGTAAATCAGTGACTTGGAAACTGAAAAAAAATGTGAAATGGTCTGATGGTAAACCCTTTACAGCAGATGATGTAATTTTTACTTATCAATTTATTAGTAATCCCAAAGTTGGAACCACGACATCAGGGACTTATGAAATTATTAAAGATATTGAAAAAATTGATGATCACACGATAAAAATTAACTTCAAAGCCGTAACACCGGGATGGTATTCGGTGTTTGTGGGAACCGAAGGAATGATTTTACCTCGTCATATTTTTGAAGCCTATAATGGAGAAAATGCCCGACAAGCACCGGGAAATTTAAAACCTGTGGGAACAGGGCCCTATCGAGTGGTAGAATTCAAACCGGGGGATGTAGTTGTCTATGAAGCTAACCCCAATTTTAGAGAAGCAAAACAGTTAGGCTTTAAACGCCTAGAACTCAAAGGAGGAGGGGATGCAACTTCTGCCGCTAGAGCAGTTTTACAAACGGGAGATGCAGATTATTCCTATAATCTTCAAGTAGAATCTAATATTTTAAAACCCTTAGAATCGGCGGGAAAAGGGAAAATTGTTTCTAATTTTGGGACGTTAATGGAACGGATTATGATTAATCAAACCGATCCCAATCAAAGCACACCCGATGGAGAACGATCAAGTTTAAAATTTCCCCATCCTTTCTTTAGTGATCCTAAAGTGCGTCAAGCTTTAAGTTTGGCGATTAATCGAGAGATTATTGCGAATCAACTCTATGGAATTTTAGGTAAACCCACGTCTAATTTCGTGGTTAATCCGCCTCAAGTAGTGTCTCCTAATACAACATATCAATTTGATTTAGAAAAAGCAGCAAAACTATTAGATGAAGCGGGATGGAAAGATACGAATAATAATGGAATTCGAGATAAAAATGGGGTAGAAATGAATTTAGTCTTTCAAACTTCCGTCAACCCATTGCGTCAAAAAACTCAAGAAGTGATTAAACAATCCTTAGAACAATTAGGAATGAAAGTAGAACTCAAAAGTATTGATCCAACTGTGTATTTTTCGGGTGATCCTGCTAATCCTGATACAACGGAACGATTTGCGGCGGATTTACAATTATTTAGTACCGGAAATACGAATCCTGACCCAACTGCGTATTTAAAAACCTATACCTGTAATCAAATTCCTCAAAAAGCGAATAATTGGACTGGGGATAATTTTTCTCGCTATTGTAATCCAGAATATGATGGACTCTGGAAACTAGCCACGACTGAAATTGACCCCGAAAAACAAAAACAAATCTGGATTAAAATGAATGATATATTAGTCAATAATAATATTGTAATCCCCTTAATCCATCGCGCCGAAGTAGAAGGAGTTAATCAAAAATTAACAGGCGTAAACTTAACCCCTTGGGATTTAACCGTCTGGAATATTAAAGACTGGAAAAAGACCCCGTAGTAAGCCCTTCAGGGCTATCTTTTATTATTACCTAAAACATGACCCGATACCTCATTAACCGCATTCTAACCTCAATTCCCACCCTAATTGCCATTAGTCTTGTTGTGTTTTTAATCTTAGCATTAGCCCCTGGTAATCCTATGGGAGAATTTGCCACTAATCCTTCGATTACACCGGAAGTTAGAGAAAATATTCGCCGATCCCTGGGTTTAGATCAACCGATTCCGATCCGGTATTTAAAATGGGTTTGGGCATTTTTACAAGGAGATCTAGGCTATTCCTTTACCAGTCGCAGCCCGGTTTTAGATTTAATTTTACAACGTTTACCAACAACCTTATGGATTATGGGATTAGCCTATGTTTTAGCGGTTTTAATCGCCTTTCCTTTTGGGATTATTTCGGCTTTAAAACGCTATTCTCTTTTAGACCAAATTGTGACAACGGTTTCCTTTATTGGGTTTTCCTTGCCAACATTTTTTACGGGGTTACTGTTTATTATTGTTTTCAGTGTTCAACTCAAATGGTTTCCTTTTATTTATGATAGTACCTTAAAGGTGACTAATTTACAAACCTTTTGGCAACAAATCCAACAGTCTATTATGCCCGTTTGTGTGTTAGGCTTCTATCAAGCTGCGATTTTAATGCGGTTTATTCGGTCTTCTTTTTTAGAACAGTTGAATCAAAATTATGTTCGCACTGCTTATGCGAAAGGTTTACCGAAATTGAATGTAATTAACGGTCATATTTTAAGAAATGCTTTAATTCCGGTGGTGACATTAATTGCATTACAAATTCCGGGTTTATTTGCTGGATCATTAGTCACAGAACAGGTGTTTAGAATTCCTGGAATTGGAGCATTATTAATTGACTCAATTTTTCGCAGTGATACCCCCGTAATTATGGGAATTACGATGGTTTATGCCATTTTAGTTGTAAGTTTTAATCTATTGGCTGATATTTTATATGGATTTTTAGATCCAAGAGTTCAATATCAATAATTAACAGGAAATATGACTTTAATTAAACCTTCTGAACCAACAGCTAAAATTACTCAACCTAGAACCCTGATTCAGAATGCTTGGCGACAATTTAAACGAGATAAAATCGCCCTTTTAGGAACAATTATTCTGTTATTAATTATTTTAGCTGTCATTATTGGCCCTTGGATTTATGGAATTTCTCCGACAGAAATTGATTTTGTTAATTCCCTCTCTCCTCCAAGTTGGAAACATCCTTTTGGAACTAATGATTTAGGACAGGATCAATTAGCCCGTTTATTAATAGGAGGACGAGTTTCTTTAACCGTTGGTGTCGCAGCGATGGCGGTAGCAATTTTATTAGGAACATTAGTGGGTGCGATCGCCGGATTTTATGGGGGAATTATTGATAGTTTGCTGATGCGATTAACAGATTTATTTATTTCTTTACCACAATTACCTGTATTGTTATTAGTGATTTATCTGTTTCGAGAATCCATCAAACAAATTGCAGGGCCAGAAACAGGAATTTTTCTATTAATTATTATAGTAGTTGGCGGGTTAAATTGGATGTCGGTGGCGCGATTAGTGCGGGCGAGTTTTCTCACCACAAAAGAACGAGATTTTATTACCGCAGCCAAAGCTATTGGTGCGTCTTCTAAGCGATTAATTTGGGTGCATATTCTTCCTAATGTTTTAAGTCCGGTGATTGTAGCAGCGACTTTAGCAGTGGGAACTGCGATTATTACAGAATCTACTTTAAGCTTTTTAGGATTAGGATTTCCTCCCGATGTTCCTACCTGGGGAAGAATGCTTTATGATGCTCAAAATTATTTAGAAACCGCCCCCTATTTAGCATTATTTCCAGGATTAGCGATTTTTTTAACAGTTTTGAGTATCAATGCAGTGGGGGATGGTTTAAGGGATGCTTTAGATCCCCAATCTCATTAAAAGCTAATGCCAATTAAGTAAACATCTTGATTGAAAGTTTTTAAAATTTCTGAATCCATAAAATGGTATACGCCCCAAAAACCCGGTTTTTAATCCTCTGTAGCTCCGAGAATTTTACAAAAATTAACATTTAACTTCGTTTATTTTGATCCTGGGGTTTTTGATAATTTTTCCTGAGAATAATCAGTAATATTGCTTAGGGTTTTTGGGAAAAAATTCCTCAATAACAGAGGAAAGATTTAATGTTTATGGGAACTTCCCCAAGGGAACTCATTTCTCAAGACTCCTAACTGTCTAGGGTTAGGGGCGATCATCCGGGTCACTTTTTGACAGTTGTATCCAGTCATATTTTCAATTTTTTGCTTATTGTAACTATTTTTATAAAATAAGTAAAATAAAATAGTATATTTTTTTATTTAAAATCTTAAAAATGGTTCTGATCTTATAAAAGTAAAATTACGAATTAATCCAGAATAAAGCTTGAATTTATAGCCCTATTTATTAAACTCACCCCTTTATTTTCTGGGGCAGTTATGGCAATAATGGCTGTATCAAACCCAGAACATCGCCAGAGTAGAGACGTGCCATGGCACGTCTCTACACAGTCAACAGTTTTTAATAAAAACCGATAAGGAGAAGCAATCGTGAAATTAGCAGTCTACGGTAAGGGCGGAATCGGTAAATCAACCACAAGCTGTAACATTTCTGCCGCTTTAGCCAAACGGGGTAAAAAAGTCCTGCAAATTGGCTGCGATCCTAAACACGACAGCACCTTTACCCTCACGGGATTTTTGATTCCCACAATTATTGATACCTTGCAGGAAAAAGACTTTCATTACGAAGATATTTGGCCGGAAGATGTGATTTACAAAGGCTATGCTGGTGTCGATTGTGTAGAAGCAGGTGGCCCTCCGGCGGGTGCTGGATGTGGTGGTTACGTCGTGGGGGAAACCGTCAAACTCTTGAAAGAACTCAACGCCTTTGACGAATACGAAGTGATTCTGTTTGACGTTTTAGGGGACGTGGTTTGTGGTGGGTTTGCAGCCCCCCTCAACTATGCCGACTATTGCGTTATTGTCACTGATAACGGTTTTGATGCCTTATTTGCAGCCAACCGCATCGCCGCCTCGGTACGCGAAAAAGCCCGCACTCACCCTCTACGGTTAGCGGGTTTAATTGGCAACCGCACATCCAAACGGGATCTGATTGAAAAATATATTGAAGCCGTTCCCATGCCTGTGTTAGAAGTATTGCCATTAATCGAGGATATTCGGGTGTCTCGTGTTAAAGGGAAAACCCTATTTGAGATGGCTGAAACTGATCCATCCCTCAACTACGTCTGTGATTATTATCTGAATATTGCCGATCAACTCCTGTCCCAACCCGAAGGAGTCGTTCCCCAAGACACGCCAGATCGGGAATTATTCTCCCTGTTATCAGATTTTTACCTAAATCCGAGTCAACCCCTTGCTCAAAGTCACGAAGATGAGCTAGACCTGATGATGGTTTAATATGTCTAGCTATCTCAGGATGAGGATATAGAGGTTATGGCTTTCTTCAAAGACTTTACCGCCGCGCTTAAAGATAAGTGGTTGCAATATTACCAAGCCAACCGAGAGTGGCTGGTGCTGCAAACGGATTTGAATTCGATACCGACCCCTGATGGGGGTCGAAGACCTGCCTCTTCCCTCATTTTGGGAACGATCAACGCCCTTGACCCAGAGGCAGCCCAACTCATGTTACCCTTTTCCAAGCTCAATCCAGACCCCGAAAAACTGATTGATGTCTTGGGACTGAATTTTGACCCAGATTTGGCTTTGGGCATTAGGTCTACACCGGAACAACCTACAACCGTAGCGGTTCCAGCTTATCAAGCCCCGACTCCCGTTGCAACTGCCCCTGGTTACTCTAAGTCGCCAGAAGTTCAACCGTCGCCAGTTCAAGCTGTCCCTGGATATCATCCTTCAGCACCTCCAACGGCCTTGGATTTAGAGGAGGAAGTGATTCCGGTACCACAACCCCATATCGCGGGTGCTGCTGTCGCTGTTGCAAGTGCTGCCGCCGTTATCGGTGGGGCTGCGGTGATTGCAGATAGCATGGATGATTCCGATGATTTTACTCTCGAAGTCGAAGAAGATACCACCATTGATGAGATGGGCATGGATGATGATTTCGACATGGAGGAACTGGATTTAGACATCGACACAGAGACGGCTGACGTAGCCGATGAGGACTTTGATCTAGGGTTGGATGATGAATCACAAGCCGTAGGTGCGGATGACCTGGATATGGGCTTAGAGTCCGATGAACTTGGATCTGATGATTTGGATATGGGTTTAGAGTCCGATGAACTTGAATCCGATGATTTGGATATGAGTTTAGAGTCCGATGAACTTGAATCCGATGATTTGGACATTGATACCGAGTCTGATGTCTGGCAGGATGAGGTTGAGACGGAACTGGGCGAAGATACAGACGTCAGCGAGGATATCGATTTCGGTTTGGAATCTTCCGATGATCTCGGTTCTGATGGTATGGACGATCTGGGTTTAGAGTCGGAAGTTCTGGTGGCGGATGACCTGGATGGGGAAATCAGCTTAGAGGCGGATGACCTGGGTTCCGATGACCTAGATGAGTTTGGATTAGGAGATACAGATTCCGGTCTGGGTGACGATCTCGGTGATTTCGGGTTGGGAGATAGCTCTTCCGATGGCCTGGATCTCGATACCGGAGATAATTTAGACGATTTAGGATTAGGGGATGATGATTTTTCATCCGATGATTTAGGGGATTTTAATCTCGACGATATGGGTGATTTAACCACTGGAGATATGGACGATATTGATATCGAAGGGTTAACCGGTTCTTCAGATGATGATGATGAAATTTCCCTGTCGGATTTTAAATAATTTCCCGGCTTAGTTTCCCTAATTCTTAATCGAGGTTAGACTTTGAATCCGCAAGATTTTAAGTCATGGATAGTCTTGTCAAATTTTGATTAACTAACATCCGATTAAGAGGAAAAAATTATGACCGTTGCTCAACCACAACCGGAAGGTTTAACTTTTGAGTGTGAAACCGGAAATTATCACACATTTTGTCCGATTAGTTGTGTCGCTTGGTTATACCAAAAAATTGAAGATAGTTTCTTTTTAGTAATTGGTACAAAAACCTGCGGCTATTTTCTGCAAAATGCTATGGGGGTGATGATTTTTGCTGAACCCCGTTATGCTATGGCAGAATTAGAAGAAGGGGATATTTCCGCTAAACTCAATGATTATGATGAATTAAAGCGGTTGTGTTTACAAATCAAACGCGATCGCAACCCCAGTGTGATTATTTGGATCGGCACTTGTACCACTGAAATTATTAAAACCGATTTGGAAGGATTAGCGCCGAAATTAGAATCAGAACTGGGAATTCCGATTGTGGTTGCACGAGCTAATGGCTTAGATTATGCTTTTACTCAAGGGGAAGATACCGTATTAGCAGCAATGGCAGCCCGTTGTCCTGATAAAGCTCCGGTGACAGAAACGGATAAAAATGAACGGAATGCTATTCAAAAATTGCTACATTTTGGCAGACAAAAAGAAGATGTTGCTCAAGAAGAATCGGAATATGCTAATCATCCGCCCTTAGTTTTATTTGGTTCTTTACCTGATCCCGTTGTGACGAATTTAACCTTAGAATTGAAGAAACAGGGAATTAAAGTTTCCGGGTGGTTACCCGCAAAACGCTATACAGAATTACCTGTACTTGAAGAAGGGTATTATGTGGCTGGAGTTAATCCGTTTTTATCTCGAACCGCTACAACATTAATGCGTCGTCGTAAGTGTAAATTAATTGGTGCGCCGTTCCCCATTGGCCCCGATGGAACCCGTGCTTGGATTGAAAAAATCTGCTCTGTTTTTAATATTGAACCCAAGGGTTTAGAGGAACGGGAAGCACAAATTTGGGCGAGTATGGAAGATTATCTGCAAATTATTCGCGGGAAATCGGTGTTTTTCATGGGGGATAATTTATTAGAGGTTTCCTTAGCACGATTTTTAATTCGTTGCGGGATGACTTGCCCAGAAATTGGGATTCCTTATATGGATAAACGTTATCAAGAAGCGGAGTTAAAACTATTAGAAAAAACCTGTCATGAGATGGGAGTTCCTCTGCCAAGAATTGTAGAAAAACCGGATAATTACAATCAAATTCAACGAATTTATGAGTTAAAACCGGATTTAGTGATCACCGGAATGGCCCACGCCAACCCCTTAGAAGCACGGGGTATTAATACCAAATGGTCGGTGGAGTTTACCTTCGCCCAAATGCACGGGTTTACGAATGCACGGGATATTCTGGAGTTAGTGACTCGTCCCTTACGTCGAAATAACAGTCTCAAGGATTTAGGCTGGGATAAGTTAGTTAAGGAAGACGCGAAGGTTTAATAACCTCTTTCCCTAAAGGGAATAAATGCGTATAATTAAAAGGGCGATCGCATTCGATCGCCCTATGCGCTATTAATTTGTAAATTTAAAATTAATATTAGTAGATAGGAGCATATATTATGGTAAATCATAAGAACGAAACTGGTGAATTTATAAATATAAACACTGACATTAATAGTAATATAGAGACTCAACTAGATGATGAAGATGATGATGAAAAAATTGAAACAAATGATGAAGTAATAAATCAACCATTCGATCCAACTAAAATTAGAGTTGATACTCGACCAATGACCATCGACCTTATGCTCAACCGAATTAAACATGGAGAGCTTGAACTTTCACCAGATTTTCAGCGTAAAGAAGTTTGGACTGATGCCGCTAAAAGTAAACTCATTGAGTCTATTCTAATTCGTATTCCTTTACCTGCTTTTTATATTGATGCTACTGATGAGGATAAATGGATAGTTATAGACGGATTACAACGATTAACAGCACTAAAACAATTTATCCTAGAACCTGATTCTAATGATACTCAATTAAGGACAAATAAATTAAAGTTAACTAAGCTAGATTATTTAACCGATCTTGAATACAAAACTTATGATGAACTTCCGCGTAAATATCAGCGTCGTATCCTTGAAACTCAGTTACTATTATATGTGATTGAAGAAGGTACACCTACTGAAGTTAAGTACAGTATATTTAGACGAATTAATACGGGTGGAGTTCCTCTATCACCTCAAGAACTTCGCAACGCACTTAATCAAGGAAAAGCCACTAAATTATTGGCTAAATTAACGGAAATAGACGAGTTTAAAAAAGTTACAAAACTTGATAAATCTAAAAGACAACAGAGAATGATTGATCAGGAGTTTATTTTGGGATTTTTAGCTTATACACTAAATAATTATTCCGATTTTCCTAAGTCCAAAAGTAGAGATGAATTCTTTCATAAAACAATGGAGAAAATTAATAAAAATTTATCCGAAAATCAGATCAAGGAGATCGAGTTGAATTTTAAACGTGCAATGGTTGCAGCCTATGATATTTTTGGAGAAGGTGCTTTTCGGAAAAAACCCAAAAGTAATTCTAAGCATAATCCAATTAACCAGGCTTTATTTGAAGTTTGGTCTGTCAGTCTCAGTCAACTTAGTAACTTTGATTTAGAAAAACTTAAAGAAAGAAAAGAAATTTTAATCAATCAATTTATTAATCTAGTAGAAAATGATTCGGAGTTTTTTAGATCAATTTCTCAAGCTGCTGAAAAAGTAACAGTTAGGTTTAGTAAAGTAGAACAATTAATTCAAGAGGTATTAGCATGATTCATTCTCTAAAGTTGGAAAATTTTAAATGTTTTGAAGAACAATCACTTCAGTTTAAATCCTTGACTCTACTTTCAGGTCTAAATAGCACTGGTAAATCTTCTGTGCTACAGTCTCTACTACTTTTGCGTCAATCTTATCAACAAGATTTATTACCAGAAACAGGATTAGCATTGAATGGTGACTTAGTATGCCTTGGGACAGCAAAAGATGCTTTATTTGAAGATGCAGAAGAAGACTCAATTGGTTTTACAATGACTTGGAGCAATAGACTTGAAGGAACATGGTGTTTTAATTATAATGAAGATGCAGATGTTCTAGATTTAACCTCACCTGAAGTGACTTCTGAAATTTATAAATCAAATCTGTTTAGTGACAATTTCCACTATTTACAAGCTGAACGTATTGGCCCTCGTGCCTATTTAGAAATGTCAGACTTTCAGGTGCGAATACATAAGCAAATTGGTACTAGAGGCGAATATACAGCACATTTTTTAGCTCTTTATAAGTCTGATTCTATTCCCAATAGTGTGCTTAGTCATCCATCTGAAGAATCATCAAAACTAGGATTTCAGGTTCAAGCATGGATGGGAGAAGTTAGCCCTGGAACACAAATTACAATTAATAATAATCCACAACTAGATTTAATTAATTTACAATATTCTTCTGACCTGAGTAATCAACGTCGTGCTACTAACGTAGGTTTTGGAATTAGTTATGTTTTACCAATTATTGTAGCCGTATTGTCATCTAAACCCGGTACATTAATATTAATAGAAAACCCCGAAGCCCATCTTCATCCTAAAGGACAATCCCAAATAGGCCAACTGTTAGCACTTGCGGCAAGTTGTGGGGTTCAAATTGTTGTAGAAACTCATAGCGATCATGTTTTAAATGGGATTCGTCTTGCGATTAATAATGCTAAAATAAAACCTGAAGATGTTCAGTTACACTATTTTCAACGGATAGACGAGGATGGACAATTAATCACAGAAGTATTATCGCCTAAAATAGATAAAAATGGTCGAATTAATCAATGGCCTGCTGGCTTTTTTGATCAAACTCAAAAAGATTTAATCCAATTAATGTAATGAATTTCTTAATTAACGAACTATCTTTTATTGGACAAGCTGAAAATATTTATGATGCTGACACTCTTATGAAAGCTCTAGCAGAGGTTATCAAAACAATTGAACCAATTCAAGGAAATGATTATATTTATGTACATGAATTATTTTCAAATTGCAAAATTGCAGAAAACTATACAGTAAAAAATTGGGTATATGACAAATCATTTTCTAATGAGCAAGCGCAAGCCGTATTGTTGATCCAATTATTTACAAGCGGGCCTTTTATCTTAGATATTTTAAAACAAGAGCTTGAATATTGGGAATGCGAACTTAATAGCCAAGACTATTGTGAAAGTTCATTGGCTGGTGCAGCATACTTACAAGGAATTTTGATTAGCTTACAGCAAGCACCTGATTTTTCGAGCGAATTGATCAATGTCTTGTTCAAGCTGGATGAAAATCCTTCAGAGATTATAGAAATTTATAATTTAACCAATGCTGACCAAGTTAAAAATATACCGGAACATTATTTACCTCCAAATCCACAAAGGGAAAGATATGATGGCAATGATTTATGGAATCGTAAAGATGAGTTATTCCCTAATTTACAATTTTGTAAAACAGGTACTAAACAATTGCGTATACTTGGTTCAGGAGAGGATAAATTAGAATGGGTTGTAGAAACTTTAGAAAAATTAGAAGAATATGCAAAAATTTGGATTAATCAAGGGTGCAAAGAATTTAGTTTAGAAGGATATTCTCTTGATGTTTCTGGAGAAAGTCAACGAACACTTGAGCAATATTGGAGAGAACGAACTTTTCTGTGTCCTGATGGAAAAGAACGTTTATTTGATCAACATATTAAGCTGAAACAATGTAATTGGCGAATTCATTTTTTCCTAGAACGTAAAACAGAAAAAGTAATTATTGGTTATGTTGGTGTTCATCTTCCTACAGTCAAACATCCTACCTAAAGCTTCTAAGCTTATTATTGAATGCAATTGATGAGCTTAGGTCACGGATTCAAGAGGCGATAGAACTTTGCCTAGAATTTGAAAATTATGATTAGCTTATAGACAGGACTAACACAGAAACACTACATAACATTTTTCTGCATAAGTTCCGTATTAATATGAAATAAAATTCTGAACAACACCATCAAATCGGAGGTTCATCACGACTGGAAACAGAACGGAGGCGACTTAATCGATTAGTTGCCCATTTTGCCATTTCTTGAACTTCTGGATCGGGATCATCGATGGCTCGTTGTAAAATTTGACTCATTTGGGTGGCTAAATCATAAATTCGGGTTAAATCTCGAATCGCATTTTTTCTAACTTCGGCATTTTCATCTTGAAGGGACAAACTTAAAGCCCGGTTTAGGGGTTTTAACGTGCGAGATCCAATTTCTGAAAGGGCGGCTAAAACTAAACTGCGTTGATTAGAATCGGAATGAATTAATAACTCTAATAAAGCTTGAATAGCTCTCGAATCTCCTGCTTGAGCAAGTTCCCAAATGGCATTATTTCTAATATCTGGGTTGATTTGTTTTAAATCGTTAATCCATTGTTCCTGGGGATCAAGTTTCGACTGATAGGAATGTGGGTGAATATTAACCGTATCCGTCACCGAGTTATTCACCGGAGGGGGGTTTTCAGATGCAGTTGGTTTTTCGGAGGGTGTATCGGTGGGAGAAACCTTTAATCTTGTGTCTCGATAACCATTCTGCTCTAAGGAAGCGGGGGGCTGATTTTGTTGGATTACGGTTGGGGCGGCTTGCGTCTCTCCCTGTGTAATCGCCATAACCTGTACCGATGGAGGAGGGGGCGGCTTGCGTTGGGTTTCCTGCGGTTCACGATGAGATTCTGTCACCGTTTGCGCCTCAATATCCACCACTGTACCTTCCTCGTCATCAGGATAACTCATGAGCCGAATTAAGATTAAAATGGCTCCTCCTGTAACAATTAAAGCTCCTACCCCTAGAAGTAACGACCGTGAGGGAAAACGGAAGGGGTTTTTTTTGGGTTTTGGCGGTGTTTTAGCGTCTTTTTTGGGTGGTTTCTCTGGGTTATTCTGAGCAATTTGCCAAGATAGATCGGAACGCCCTAAATCGGATATTTCCGTTGGCGGTAAGCTAGAGACAGACCCGGTTGTGTTTGTTAGCCGTTGGGTTTCGTTCTCAATCGCAGCAATCGCACTGCTACTAAAGCAGGAAGTTCCACCCCAGTAGGCAATACAGGCGAATACAAATAAGATTAGGCGATAAAAAGGAGCCATAAGACTCAATTGAGTTTGTGATCAACTAGGGTGGATATCCGGTAAAACAAAGTTAACAGAGCTTGACACAAGTTGACACTCCTAGAGATGTTAACAGACAACAGACAACAGACAACAGACAACAAACCCTAAACAATGATGGGAGATGCCCAGTCCCAAGATCGCAAATTTATCACGACTGAACCCCTGTTTCAAGCAGGTGAACAAGCTGAATATAAAGTCTGGAAGGTGATTTGCCAAACCTGGGCCAAACGAGATTGTATTGCCTATTGGCGTTATCCTATTTTCTCGAAACTGGGAAGGTTTCGGAAAGAACCCGATATTTTAATCGTAGATGCAGAATTGGGATTAATTATTATTGAGGTGAAATCAATAACGATTGACCAAATTCTTAATATTACAGGTCATTGTTGGGAACTGCAAGAATTTTATACCACCCAGGCGAATCCTTATCAACAAGCGGAACATCAACTATTTGCGCTGTTGGACTATTGCAATTTAGAAGAAATCCTACATCAGAAGGTTCCAAGTCGTGTATTAGTCGCCTTACCTCGCATTCTTCAATCTCAATGGCAATATCGAGGGTTTAATCTTTTACCCAGTTCTCCTCCTATTTTATTTCAAGAAGATCTAGGGTGTCAGTTGTCACTTAACAGTCAACCCCCCAGTTTAATTGAGGCCATTCAGAAAGCACCGTTAGTGACGAGGGGGGAGGAACTTTCTGAGGAACAATGGCGGGTGTTAAAGGGGGTGATTAGCGGAACATCGTTGTTTCGTCCGCCGAGTCGTCGATTTGTTTTTAGTCAAACCGATCATTTAGAGACGTCTTTAACGCGGAGTGCGGTATTAGCGATTGTTAGACAACGGATTTCTGAACTGGATTTACAACAGGAACAAATTGCTAAAGTAATTCCCCCAGGGCCCCAACGAATTCGAGGAATTGCGGGTTCAGGAAAAACGGTGTTATTGTGTCAAAAAGTGGCACAAATGCACCTTAAACATCCTGAATGGGATCTAGTTTTAGTATTTTTTAGTCGGAGTTTATATGAGCCTATTTTGCAACAGGTGGATCAATGGTTAAGGCGGTTTAGTTGTAATCAAATTGGTTATGATCCCCAAAATTCTAAATTAAAAGTTCTCCATGCTTGGGGATCAAAAGATCAACCGGGTTTTTATCGCACCATTTGTCAATCTGCGGGAGTTTGGAGCCAAAGTGTACAACAAACCACTCGTTTAAAAGCAAATGAAGCTTTAGCAGAAGCTTGTTGTCACTTATTGAAATCGGCAACAATTCCAACTATTTTTGATGCCGTTCTAATTGATGAAGGTCAAGATTTTATGGTCGATGAGGATCTAAAATTTGAAGGAAAACAGCCTTTTTATTGGATGGCTTATCAAGCCTTACGTCCTGTTAATCTTCAGGAGGGAAATAGTTCGGAAACTCCTCAGAAACGCTTAATTTGGGCCTATGATGAAGTTCAAAGTTTAGAGAGTTTAAAAGTACCAACGGCGAGTGAATTATTTGGGGATGAGTTAGGACAATTAGTAACGGGGGAATATGGGAATGGGATACAAAAAACAGAGATTATGTCTCGATGTTATCGGATTCCTGCCCCGATTTTAACGGCGGCTCACGGGATTGGTCTGGGGTTATTACGTCCCCAAGGATTATTAACAGGAATGAAGTGGGCAGAAGATTGGCAAACAATGGGTTATCAAGTGATTTTACCGAATTTAGAATCTAACGAAAAATCTCCCTTAAATTCTCCTTTTAAACTGGGTGAAACTATTACTCTCCATCGTTCTGAATCCAATTCTCCTAACCCAGTTGCAGCGTTATGGAAAAAACCCGTGATTGAATTTGAAGCCTATCATTCTCGTTCAGAAGAATTAACAGCTTTAAGCGATCGCATTCTTTATAACTTAAAAATTGATGGCTTGCGTCCCAGTCGGGAAATTTTAGTGATTGTCTTAGGAATGGGTTGGGAGGCGATTCAATTAGAAACCTATATTGCTAATTTTTTAATCCAGCAAGGAATTGATATTTTTATCCCCGGAACACCGGATTGTAATATTATTAAACCCAGTTATCATAACCAAAATGCTAATCAATTTTGGTGTGAAGGAGGCGTGACAATTTCGCGGATTCATCGGGCAAAAGGACATGAAGCCGATATGGTTTATATTGTCGGTTTAGAGCAAATTGCCACTGCTGAGAATAATCTCAATTTTCGTAATCAATTATTTGTGGCGATGACTCGTTCACGGGGTTGGTTGAGGTTAAGCGGTTTAGGTTCCTATCCCCTCTATGAAGAATTAGGACGGGTGATCGAAAGTGGCAATACATTAACGTTTCGTTTGCTGTTTTCACCTCCAAGAGATATTAGTATTACGGATGGAGGAGAACTTCTGCGAAGATATAAAAGCGGCGATCGCAATTTTCAAGGCGCAAACCTCTCATCCCTGGATTTAACAGGGGTTAATTTAAGTCATGCTAATTTAATTGGGGCAAATCTCCAAAACGCCAATCTCACCCATGCCAACTTAAATCACGCTAAATTAGTAGTAGCGAATTTGAGCCAAGCTGAAATGATCGGTGCTAACTTAAAGCGAGTCAAGTTAGTTAGTGCCAATTTACAACATACTCTGCTAAATGATTGCGATTTGAGACGGGCAGACTTGAGCGATGCCGATTTGAGTAGGGCGCAATTGGTGAATGCTGATTTAAAGGATGCGAATTTGAGTGGTGCAAATTTAACTCAGGCTAATCTTTCCCACGCCAATCTTCAGGGCGCTGTTCTCAATGAAGCAAACTGTACAGAAGCAATTTTGACAGGGGCAATATTACCTGATGGTAAGATGTTTGCAAACCCGCTAGATCACCCTCGCTGATCAATTATCATTAAAAGAGTCTGAGGTGTTGACTGTGTACAGACGTGCCATGGCACGTCTGTACTAACTGTTGACTGACCAAGCAAAACCTCTGTCTGTCTCCTCTGCTGTCTTCTGACACCCAACACCTGACACCCAACAAACCGCTTCGTAATCTGCCTTAATAATTATTAATGGGTGAGGTTTTAATGGGTGTACAGCCTGTTTCCAGACGACACCCTTCCCTGGTTTCGACAAGCGAGAACCCCGCTATGATCACTCTACCTGGCTATCAGATTCTTAACCCTATCTATAACGGTTCTAGAACACTGGTTTATCGTGGGATTCGTCTGCATGACGGGCTCCCCGTTGTGATTAAACTGTTACGCAGTCAATTCCCAACAGTCCCCTCCCTGATCGAATTTAGGAATCAATATCGGATTGCCAAAGACCTAAATATATCAGGAATTGTTCCGATTCTGGATTTGGAACCCTATGGGAATGGGTTGGCATTAATTATGGAGGATCAAGGTTATATTTCACTAGCAGATTATTGGGTCAATCGAGAATTAACCTTGAGTCAATTATTGAGAATTGCCATTGAAATTACCCAAATTTTAGAACAGTTGTATCAAAATCGAATTATTCACAAAGATGTTAAACTACAAAATATTTTAATTCACCCAGAAACATTGAGGGTTAAACTGATCGATTTTAGTATTTCCACCCAACTTAATCACCAAAATCAGGACGTTGCAAATACTCAAGGATTAGAAGGAACCTTAGCCTATATGTCTCCAGAACAAACGGGACGAACCCATCGCAGAATTGATTATCGGACAGATTTATATTCTTTAGGAGTAACGCTTTATCAATTATTGACTCGAAAACTTCCGTTTCAATCTTCTGATCCTTTAAAATTAATTCATGCTCATTTAGCTATCCTGCCTGTGCCTTTAATAGAAATTAAACCTTCTTTGCCTGTGATGCTCAATAATATCATTTTAAAGTTAATGGCTAAAAATCCTCTGGAACGTTATCAAACATCATTAGGACTGCGGCATGATTTAGAATTTTGTTTAGAACAGTGGGAAAATGGAGGGGATATTCCGCTATTTTCTCTGGCAACAATGGACTTTAATGATCGTTTTATTATTCCTGATAAATTTTATGGTCGAGAGAGAGAACTAGCTCGTTTAAATTCAATTTTTCAAAATTTTCAATCAGAAATTATTGTAATCACGGGTCAATCAGGAATTGGAAAGTCTGCCCTTGTTCAAGAATTTTATCAAACAATTTTACAAAGTTCAGGTTATTTTATTGCGGGTAAATTTGATCAATTTAAAAAGAATACGCCCTTCTGGGGATGGGTACAAGGGATTAAACAATTAATTCAACAAGTGTTGACGGAGCCCCCCACCAATGTTGAAGCTTGGAAAACCAAACTTTTAGAGGAATTGGCAGATCAGGGACAGGTTTTAATTGATGTTATTCCTGAATTAAAATCTTTTTTAGGTCAGCAACCTGCGGGGAATGAATTAGACGCTTATCTCGATCAAAATCAGTTTAATCGTTTAATTCAAAAGTTTATTCAAGTTTTTGCTAAACCGCAACATCCCTTAGTTATCTTTTTGGATGATTTACAATGGGCAGATATAGAATCCTTACGGTTGATTCAGGTGTTAATGAGTCCTGAAAATTATACTCATTCTATCCCTCAAACCTTAGTCTTAATTTTAGCCTATCGGGATGAAGATATCGAGGCAGGACATCTGTTAACGAAAACTTTAGAAACGTTACAAAATTTAGGAACTCCTATTCATCGAATTTCTTTAAATACTTTAGAAGAATCTGCCATGAATCAACTAATAGCAGAAACGTTAGTTTGTCCCTTAGAACGGGCTAAACCGTTAACAGAATTAGTCAGTCAACAAACCCAAGGAAATCCTTTTTTTGCCCGTCAATTTCTCCAGTCTTTATATACAGAGGAACTCATTTGGTTTGATCCTCCTCAATCCTCTCTCAGTAATCGGGATTTACTCGGAGGTTGGCAATGCGATTTAACTCAAATTAAAACTCGTTCTATTAGTCCTAATATTTTAGATTTAATTCTTTATCAATTACAACAATTACCGGAATCCACCCAGAACATTTTAAAAATCGCAGCCTGTTTAGGCCATCAATTTAATGTTATTGATTTAGCCACGGTAACACAAACATCCTATTTAGAAACCTTAAAAGCCTTAGAAATTGCTTTGCACGCTCAATTCATTGTCATTGCTAGAGATATTTATCCCTTTTGTCCCCTAAAAACGGATGTTCTCTCCTCTTCAACACTTGATCCTGATGAAACATTACCCCTATTAAAGCCGGAATTTGATCAATACAAATTTATTCATGATCGCGTCCAACAAGCGGCTTATCTGTTAATTCCGAGTGCTCAACGACAAGCCACCCATTTAAAAATAGGACAGTTATTGTTAAATCAAATTCGACAACAAGTAAATCAACCCCTAGAGACTATTTTAACTAAACTTTCACCCGAAGTTTTATTAAATATTGTTAATCAGTTAAATTTAGGAGTAGGTTTAATTCGGGATCAAAAAGAACGGCATCAATTAGCATTATTTAACTTAATGGCGGGACGAAAAGCGAAAATGACAACCGCCTATCAAACTGCGATTGGACATTTAGCGATTGGCCTGGGATTATTAGCGGCGAACAGTTGGGAAAGTGACTATCAATTAACCTTAGAATTGTATACAGAAGCAACAGAAATTGCCTATCTCAGTGATGACTTTGATCACCTCCATGATTGGGGTAATATTGTATTAGAGCAAGCCCAAACTTTATCCGATAAAGTTAGAATTTATGAGTTGATGATTCAAGCTTACAGAAACCAATACCAAGATCAAAACGCTGTGAATCTCGCCTTAGAAGTTTGTCAACAACTGGGTGTTACTTTTGGCGATGATTTAAGTGGAGAAAATTGGCAGCAATTAAAGCAGAATTTTATTACGGATTTAGCCGGAAGAACTCCCTTAGATTTATTGAATTTACCGGAATTAGATGATCCTAATTTAATCACTTTATTTACAATTTTAACCTCTGCTTTTCCTTCCGCTTATGTTGCGACTCCCCAACAATTTCTAGTTTGGGTTTTAAAACTGGTTAATTTATCCTGTCAACACGGTAATACGGCTTTATCCAGTCTTGTATATGCAGCTTTCGGATTCATTCTTTGTACCCAAGGAGAAATTGAATTAGGGAATCAAATCGGAGAATTAGCCTTAAGATTAGCCGATCAAAAGGCTAATTCTGCTTTGAAATTTAAAGTTAAACAACTGGTTTATGAGTTAATTAAACCCTGGAAAGAACCTCTCAAACGGCTTTTACCTCCTCTGCAAACTGGCTATATTCAAGCTCAAGAAGCTGGGAATATTGATGAAGCTTATTGTCTGGCGAAGGCTTATATTAAAATGGCTTATCTCATCGGAAAAGATGTGTCTGAACTGGAGTTAGAAGTCGCGCATTGTTTAAATCTGTTTCAAGATTTTAAATCTCCGTCAGAACTTTTTGTCCTTCAAACATATCATCAAAACTTGCAAATTTTAAATGGAAAATTAGAAACACACACTCTATTAGATTTGACAATTTATCCTAAAAATTGGACAAGAAGCGTCAGTGAAATTGGGCATTCTCCCCTGGAAATTCCGTTTCAATTGGCTGTGAATTTAATGGTTTTAAATTATAGATTAGGACAATTACAACAGTCTAGGGAATGGTCTCAGCAAGCTGAATTCTATTTAGTAGGACAAACCCCTTCAGTTTTATTACCGATTTTTTATGGCTATCAGTCTTTAATTGATCTCGCACTCTATTCTGAATTATCTTCTGAACAACAACAGCAAACTTTAGAAAAAGTTGCTCAAAACCAAGAAAAATTAAATGCTTGGTCGAGTTTAGAGCAGATTAATTTTTCTCATTATTTTTATTTAGTAGAGGCAGAATCTAACTGCATTCAAGGCAATTATATCAAAACGATTGAAGCCTTAGAACAAGCGATTAATTTAGCTAAAACCCATCAATTTATTCCCGAAGAAGCCTTGGCTTATGAATTAGCGGCTAAATTCTATTTAGGTTGGGAAAAAGAAAAAATTGCTAAGGTCTACTTAATTGATGCTTATTATGGTTATGCTCATTGGGGTGCTTTTGCTAAAGTCAAAGATTTAGAATCCGATTATCCCCAACTCTTAAACTCAATTTTAGAGCAAATTGCCCTTTTTCAAACGGGAAAAACTCTCAATGCTAATACGACAGAAACCATTGTTTCTAGTAGTCATGAAGGTTCGGCGGCACTTGATTTAGCAACGGTGATGAAAGCCTCCCAAGCCTTATCTCAGGAAATCGATTTAGAACAACTGTTGAGACGATTAATTCAAGTTGTAATTGAAAATGCAGGAGCCGAAAAATGTTGTATTATTTTATCTAAATCTGGTAAATTAGCGATTGAAGCGATCGCTAATTTAAGTCCAGTGAATGGAGATTCCATTGAGATTCATTCCTTATTACAATCCCTTCCTGTAGAGCAGAGTGAAACTCTACCCCTTTTAATTCTTAATACCGTCATTCAAACCCAAGAATTTGTAATTTTTGCCGATGCTCGTCAAGAATCTCGGTATCGCCATGATCCCTATTTAGTAAAACAACAACCGAAATCTATCCTGTGTACTCCGATTCAAAATCGAGGGAAACTGATCGGAATTTTGTATCTTGAAAATAACTTAGCAACCGCAGTGTTTACACCAGAAAGATTAGAAGTTCTTAAAATTCTATTTTCTCAAGCCGCAATTTCCATTGACAATGCTAAACTTTATTCTCAAGTTCGCGCCAATGAACGACAGATGACGCAATTCTTAGAAGGAATTCCGGTTGGTGTTGCTGTTTTAGATCCCACCGGAAAGCCCCATTATACCAATCAAAAAGCCCAAGAATTGCTCAAAACCAAAGTCATTCCAGGGGTTTTCTGTGAAACTTTATTCAATATTTATCAAGCCTATCTCAACGGATGTCAGGAGAATCAATCCCCTCAACCCGTCCCTTATTGTGATTTATATAATCCCACCCCAGATACCACATTTATTTTAGAAGTGAATCAAGGGGATCAAACTATTTTGATTGAAAATTGGGTGACACCCACTTATGATGAAGAGGGTGATTTAGTGTATGCGATTCTCGCGTTTCAAGATATCACCAAACGTCAGCAAACGGAACAGGCTTTAAGACAAGCCGAAGAAAAATATCGTAGTATTTTTGAAAATGCCAGTGAAGGCTTATTTCAAACCACACCCAACGGACATTATATTAGTGCAAATCCTGCCTTAGCCAAGATTTTAGGCTATGATTCTCCCTGGGATTTAATGTCAACGATTACGAATGTTGAAGAACAAGTTTATGTTGACCCTCAACGCCGAAAAGATTTTACACAATTAATTGATCAACAGGGAGAAGTTTCAGGATTTGAATTCAAAGCTTTCCGCAAAGATGGCAGCATTATCTGGATTTCTGAAAATGCACGAGCCGTATTTAATGACCAGGATGAATTACTCTATTATGAAGGTTTTGTCGTTGATATTACTGAACGCAAAACAGCCGAAGAAGAACGAATTCAATTTATGGAAAAACTCTCGGAATTGAACCAAAATTTAGATGAAGCTTTAGATTCTGAATTTGAATTAACGGATGCGGCGGCGCGATTTGTTCCCCATGAATTTCTGTCTTTTTTAGGCTATGAAAGTATTGTAGAGGTTCAGTTAGGGGCGGCAGTTCAAAAGGAAATGTCGATTTTATTTGCTGATATTCGGGATTTTACTAGCCTTTCAGAAGATATGACTCCCGAAGATAATTTTAAATTTATTAATGCTTTTTTAAGCCGGATGGAACCTGCTATTGTGGAAAATTATGGTTTTATTGATAAATATATTGGGGATGAAATTATGGCATTATTTGGAGGGTCTGCCGATGATGCCGTTCGGGCAGGAATTGCCATGATTAACCGACTCAATGACTATAATGAAACCCGACAACGCCCCGGACGTCCTCCGATTAAAATTGGGGTTGGAATTAATACTGGAGGATTAATGTTAGGGATTGTAGGAGGTAAAAATCGTCTGGATAGTACGGTAATTAGTGATGCGGTTAATGTGGCTTCTCGGATTGAAAATTTAACTAAAAACTATGGAGTTTCGTTGTTAATTACCAATCGAACTTTTATGGCGTTAGAAGATGCCAATCAATATGCAATTCGGATTATTGATCGGGTCAAAGTTAAGGGGAAATCCGATGCTGTGACGGTTTATGAAGTGTTCGATGCGGATTTACCCACGATTAAAGCCGGAAAATTAATTACAAAAACCACCTTTGAGTATGGATTACTGCAACATTATTTAGAACGTTACTCAGAGGCGGCAAGATTATTCCAGGAATGTCTGGATCGCAATCCCCAGGATCTAGTTGCTCAAATATATTTAGAACGGTGCTTATCTAAAATGTCGTAAGAATTTGATATGATTTTAAAAATCCTTTGCGTGTTTACTATTACCCGGCATGAGCGATCTGTATATTTCGTGGACAGAATACCACAATAAAATTGAAACTTTAGGGACAAAAATTTATCAATCTCAATGGCAATTTAATCAAATTGTCTGTTTGGCTAGGGGAGGATTGCGAGTTGGGGATATTCTCTCCCGCATTTTTGAACAACCGATGGCGATTTTAGCGACATCATCCTATCATGGAGCCGGGGGTAAAGTTCGAGGCGCGATTAAAATTGCTGAACACTTAACGATGACGACGGACACCTTGGAAAGTCACGTTTTGTTAGTAGATGATTTAGTGGATTCAGGCATTAGTTTACAAGAGTCTATCGGTTGGTTAAAATCTCGTTATCCTCACATCCAAGAGATCAGAAGTGCCGTTCTTTGGTATAAAAGTTGTTCGGTGATTGCTCCCGATTATTATGTCGATTATCTGGCGGATAATCCCTGGATTCATCAACCCTTTGAATATTATGAAACCTTGAATTTGTCAGCGTTGGAACATCAAAGTTAAGCAAGTCGTTCTATAGATACTCCCGATTGCCTATAGTAAGATTGCCTATTGCCTACCATAGATTGCAAAATCTTAATTTTACCCCCGGAAAATATTTGATTTTTTTAGATATTGGGGGCGGACAATTTTAAAATCTTGTGTTATCTTAAAAATCGTAAACAATGATAAGTTTGTTGTGATTTCAGATCAGCCAATGGTAGCACTACTCAGCAATAGCCAAATTCAACAACTTGCCCCTCAAGTCCCTGACTGGACAATCGAGGGACAACAGTTAAAATTAGTCAAACGATTTAAAGATTTTATTGAAGCAATTGAATTTGTGAACAAGCTGGTTAAACCTTCTGAATTGGCTGGACATCACCCCGATTTAGAAATTTCCTATAACAAAGTCACAATTATCCTAACAACTCATGATGCTGGGGGTTTAACTGAAATGGATTTTGCCTTAGCTCAAGAAATTTCAGCGCTCAGTTAATTACAAAATGGGTGTTGATTTTCTGTAGTAAATGGTTTCAGTACAGAGCAACTTAATCTCCCAGCATTAACAGTTAGAAGGAAGTGGAGCGAAAGTGTCGAATGAAAATAATTTTTGAGAAACCTGAATTGTTCTATAATTTCGATGAGCAAGCCGAACTCATTGAGAAACTGCTCGATATTGGTACGGCTCTATCTGGGACTCAAGATTTAAGTTCTCTGCTGAATTTAATTTTAACAAAAAGTCGTGAAATTACTTGGAGTGATGCCGGGAGTGTTTATCTCCTAGATCACACTGATAATAACCCAAAATTGCTGTTTAAAGTCGCACAAAATGCGTCTTTACCAAATTTGTCCTTTAAAGAATTTGCCATCCCTTTAAGCCCGCGAAGTTTAGCCGGATATGTGGCGTTAAAATCCGTTTCATTAAATATTCCCGATGCCTATAATTTACCGGAACATGAACCTTATCAACTAGATCGCAGTTTCGATGAAAATATTAGTTATCGTACCCGTTCAGTTTTAGTTGTTCCGATGCAAAACCGCAAAGGAGAAGTGATCGGGGTGCTACAACTGATTAACCGCAAAGTTAACCCAGATGTGGCGATTACGACGGAAAATGCGTTAGAAATGACGCAATCTTATTCTAAATGGGAAGAGCGAATTTTGCGATCGCTCGCCTCCCAAGCGGCTATTTCAATTGAACGAAATCACCTCCAAGAAAGTATTGAACATCTGTTTGAGGGGTTTGTGAGAGCGTCTGTAGAAGTGATTGAAGCTCGTGATCCTTGTACCTTTGGTCACTCGGAACGAGTAGCAGAATTAGCGGTACGTTTAAGTCAAGAAGTTAATACGATTCAGTCAGGTTCCTTAGCTCCCATTGCTTTTAGTGATCGTCAACTGCAAGAACTCCGCTATGCGGCATTATTACATGATTTTGGAAAAATCGGTGTTCCTGAAGCGATTTTAACCAAACCAAAAAAACTGTATCCTCGTCAATTAGAGATCATCCGTCATCGATTTGCCTTAGCGCAACGTACCTTAGAATTAGAATGTACTCAAACAAAATATGAACATTTATTGCAGCATTCTGCCCAAAAAACGGCGGAAGCAACTGAATGTCAATTTTGCCAATCTCTGCCAGAATTAGATACAAAATTATCAGCATCAATCACTAAATTAAGCCGATATTGGGCTGTTTTATTAGAAGCAAATGAACCCAGAGTTTTAGCGGAAGATCCCTTAAACCAACTACGCGAAATCGCTCAAATGACCTACCGAGATTTAGATGGAGAAATAAAACCTTTATTAACTCCAGAAGAAATCAATCAATTGTTAGTTGAACGAGGGAATTTAACCACAGAAGAACGAGAAATTATTGAATCTCATGTTAGTTATACTTACGCATTTTTAAAGCAAATTCCTTGGACAAATGATTTAAAAAATGTTCCGACCATTGCTTATCGACATCATGAAAAACTGGATGGAACTGGATATCCTCTAGGGTTAAAATCACCGGAGATTCCGATCCAAGCTCAAATTATTACGATCGCAGATATTTATGATGCTCTAACAGCAGGCGATCGCCCTTACAAAAGCGGATTACCCACAGTCACGGCTTTAAAAATTTTACAACAAGAGGCAACTAAAAATAAAATCAATGCCGATTGTTTAGAACTATTTACACAACGAAGAGTCTATGAAGTGTTAGGTCATACCATTGATGTAGTTATGGAATTAGCTTAATTGGAGATTTGATTCCCCGAAAAACCCAGAGGCGCTAAATTTCGCGCCTCTATCAAATCTTCAGTTTCCCGTTAGGGCTATTCTTGAATCGGTAAGGATAAAGGATTCACTAACCCATTAGCCGTATTAAACAAATTAATCGGACTTCGGCCATCGGTAATTAACATACTTTTGAGTCCCAACCCTTGCAATAAACGGACTTGTAGCTCTGGCCCCGCAGCCGCGATCGCACGTAACGTTTCTGGGCCAATCGCCTCCACTCGTTGCCGAAACTCTTCCGCTTGAATTTGAGCCAACCGTTCCGCCTTTTGAATTTCCAAAGTCGTCACGGCTTGCTGATGAGCCAATTCCGCCTCCTGCCTTGCGCGTAACTGCGCCAATTCACCCTCTGAGCGGATGCGAGTCGCTTCCGCCTCTTGCAGTGCCAAACTCACCGTTAATTCCCCTTGAATTTGTGCTGCTTCTGCTTTCGCTCTGGCATCGGCAGTGGCTTTCCCCGTAGACTCAATTGCAGCATTTTCCGCTTGAAAGGCTAACAGTTGCCTCCGTTCCGCTTCCGCCGCACTCTTATCTACAATAATTTGGCGTTCGAGTCGCGCCCTCGCCTCCTGTTCAATCCGTTCTGCATCATGACGGGCTGCTGCTTCCTGAGCATCGGTGGTAATTTGGATAGCAATTTGTACGGATTTTTGCAGACTTTTTAGAGTTTCTTCATCAACAGGTTCAACGGTCTGAATATCAATATTCGTAATCACTAGATGATTCGCCCGAAACCGAAACTCCTCCCGCACCCGTCCTTCCTCATCCGTACCAAACACGGCTGTGCGGATAATGCGGGCAGAATTGCGGTGAAACTCATCAAACTTCACCCCCGCCACCGCCCCCCGCACCCGCGATGCGATCGCCTTGCACGCATCCCCCACAAAATCCGGCACTTGGAACAACCGAACCGCAGCCTGTTCATCATGGCGATTCACATCAAAATACCAGTTATAGGAGAGTTGCAACTGTAAACGGGCATGGTCGGAGGTTTCAACGGTGAAAATATCCGTCATAAAATCTGGCCCCAACAAGAGCGACAAGGATTTAATCAGATGGGGTTGCTTAGGTTTGCCCCCGGATAAACTCAATACCGTAAAGGCTTCATCTGGGCCCAACATGACGAAATCGGGGCCAAAAACCGTTCGAGCGGAGCGATTCTTATAATTATGAATTTGCACCGCAGAATTTTGGGGAACGTGGACAACAACGGCTCTGGTTTTGTTGCGGGGCGGGCGTGGGGTTCCCCCGATGGCAGGGCGATCGCCTTCTTGTAGATTCCGATCAGCAACCGGATCGCGCTGTTGTATCAGTAACGCTTCCACCACGGGTAGCAATTCTTTCTCCCAAAGTTCCTCATAGGGACTGAGCATATAGGCTTGTGGCCCATTGACTAACTTCAATTCCCCCGTTTGAATATCCTGCACATAAATCCCTTCATTGTTATCGAGGGGAATGGCTTGGCGCTTTTGTACAACTTCGACTTCCACCGGAGGAATATAATCCCTCGGCCCTTTAATCATCCATAGATCCCCCGGTTGTCGTACAACGGCTGTTTCTTCTTCCCCTTCGGTAAAGGCTTCTCTGGCCCGTAATAACAGGGCTTCCTGTTCCCCCAAAATATAGATATGTTGAATTCCTGCTTCCAGTTGTTCCCCTGGATGTAAGAAAAAGGAGGTTCGTCCTTGGCGGACTTCGCGTAAGCCGAGTTGAGGTCTACCCGTTTCATCAATGGGGTTGATTACCACGCACCATTCATGATCATCGAGGGTGGTAATCTTGACTTCTCCGACGACTTCTTCATAAACATCAGGAATATGAATTTCCGCATCGGTTAGGGTGACAAGCCATTCATCCCCAGCCCGTCGCTGTTGTCCCAATACATCCTGAAACGTTCGTTTAGCTCGTAGGTGTAGGGCTTTACGTTCGGTTAAAACGTAGGCTTGGATAATATCAATCACTTCTTCATCAACGCCGGGAAGGTAAGCTCCTTCTTCCCGCACTAACCATTCTTCCCCAGCCCGGCGACGACGACCTTGGCGATCAACACAAGCTTGTCGGGCAAGTAACCGTAAGGCTTGATTAGGTTTAATCACTTTGGCTTTCACCGTTTCTACCACCTCTACTTCCACACGCGGAATATAGGTGGCTGGCCCTTCAAACAGCCATTCATTGCCCGCACGATGTTCTAGGGTTTCTATTTCCCCGTCTCCGGTGTGGGTTTCTGTCAAGTCTCGGATCGCTCGTAACCGCAGGGCTTGATTGGTTTCAACGACTTTTAAGCGGGTGACATCGGCGGCTAATTCTTCACCCGGATAGAGAGGAAAGGGATCTTGAGCAAAGCGGATTTCCTGATCGCCATAGCGCAGGCGAATTTGACCATGATGATCGGCGAGGGGTTGACCGTCTTCATCTCGGAGAACGGGATTGGTAATAATGCAATAATAGCGAGGTGGCACGACAATCATGGACTCTGGAAGCAAAGCAAGACGATCATGATCCCGTAGAGTAATGGTTTGGGGGCCAACCTCCAGTCGCGTTACCCCTGTATTGGTATCTAGGATATGAATATATTGCTGTGGTTTGAGGCGAATAACTCCACTTGCGGCTTCAGGATTATCCATCCGGCTGTCCGCCTTGCGTTCTCCACTCATCATGATTGTGGCCTAAATACGGTAAACCCATTATCGGTTGCTGCTAACTGGGATTGTGTGATCAGGATCACGGTTGCATCCGGGTTAAAATCACGGATGGGATCAATTATAATTATCAACCTACATATAGATATTGAAGCGAATTTAAGTTAGAGGTTCAAACTGAATCCCAGAAAAAAATAATATTCCTAAATGAATTGTGCAAATTGAAGTTAAACCAGGAGATTTTAACCTCCATTCACTAAGGCAGGGGTGATATATAATGTTAGAATCCAAATTTAGACGTGAAAAACTTAAAAACTATGGTAAACTCTCTCTATGAAAATGATTTTCAACTGTGGATTGATTCAACGATTCAACAGCTAAAAAATGGTGAGTTTGACTCCATCGATTTAGAAAATTTGATAGAGGAATTAACAAGTTTGGGAAAATCAGAGAAGAATGCGTTAAAAAGTAATCTCATGATCTTATTAGCTCACTTGCTTAAACTCCAAGTTCAATGGGATGCTCCAGATACCATGAAGATCAGTTGGTATAATTCAGTCATTGAACATCGTCAGCGAGTTTTAACTAATTTAGAAGATACACCCTCTTTAAAAAATTTTATCTCGGAAGCAATTGATAAAGCTTACCCTCAAGCTCGTAATTTAGCCATAAAAGCAGGTAAGTTTGCTGCTTTGGGTGTGCGTATTCCTGATGAATGTGAATATCCTCCGACTTGCCCCTTTTCCATTCAGCAAATATTAGATGAAGACTTTTATGGATGATCAGGTCTAATCTTGATCCTAATCTATTATCGTTGAATACTCCGAGGATCGAGAGCATCTCTTAAGCCATCTCCTAATAAATTAAAGGCTAAAACCGTTAAAATAATTAAAATTGCGGGCGGCCAAATTAACCAAGGTTGTAAGACTAAAATCGAGGCATTTGTAGCAGAAGAAAGTAAATTTCCCCAAGAGGGATCAGGTTGTTGAATTCCTAATCCAATGAAACTTAAAACGGATTCTGAAATAATAAAACTGGGAATGGATAAGGTGGCAGAAATAATCAGATAGGTTGCGGTTTGAGGTAAAACATGACGAGTAATAATGTACAAAGCATTTGCCCCAATTGCCCGTGCTGCTTGGACGAATTGTTGTTCTTTAATCGATAAAACTTGCCCTCGGATGACTCGTGCTAACCCAGCCCAACTAATAAAGGAAATAATCACCACAATTAATAGAAAACGCTGGCTACTTGTGATTTGGGGCGGTAATACTGCTGCTAAAGCCACTAATAAATATAACCCAGGAATTATCATTAATACTTCAGCAATTCGCATAATAAAAGTATCCAACCATCCGCCAAAATAGCCAGAAATTCCGCCAATAATCATTCCTAACGGGAACGAAATTAGAATTCCTACTAATCCAATACTGAGGCTAATACGACCTCCAAAAACAATCCGACTAAATTGATCTCTGGCTTGATCATCGGTTCCCAGTAGGTTAATTTGTCCGGCTCCTATTGTTCCGAATAAATGCCGATCAAAGGGAATAATTCCTAATATTTTATAGGGTTCTCCCTTGACAAATAATCGCACGGGACTCGGCTGAGTTTTATCTACATTAATTTGACGTTTTCCGGTTTCAATATCTACCGGGCCTTGAGTTGTGGGATAGACATGGGGGCCGATCCATTGCTGTTGTTGGTTATACCAATAAATTTGAGTCGGGGGGAGTAAGGAAGCGTTTAGTTGCGATTCATAAGGACTATAAGGAGCCACAAAATCTGCTGCAATTACTACTAGATAAAATAAAAGTAAAATTCCGGCTCCGAGTTGAGCTAAAGGATTCGTTTTAAGTCGTAGCCACCATTTCATAGTTTAGATTTTCACTCAAAATAATACGGGAAAAACTTGTACAATTGTGTCTCTATTTTTTTAATTTTACACCTTCAAGCGTTCCTGTTCAGCTAGAGATAAGGTTTCTGTTGAGGTTAAATCGGGTTCTGGATCTAAAGGATTATAAAAGAATGAACCCGTTTGAGGGGGTAAAGTTGGATCAACCACAACTTCAATAATACTTTTAATCACCCCTGCCATCGGAATTGCCAGAATAAATCCTAATAATCCTCCTACTTTTCCACCTAATAATAAAGCACTAAAAATCACAACGGGGCTTAATCCAGTTAAATCTCCCATAATTCGAGGAGCAACAATATTATCTTTTATTTGTTGAATAGAAACGGCAACTGCTAACACTTGTAAAGCCATCCACCAATCAATAAAAGCCACAATCAAGGTGACACTTCCAATCCCTAATGTTGCCCCGACAAAGGGAATAATTTCCAGCAATCCAATCACAACAGCAAATAAGAGAAAATAGGGAACTTTTAGCATTAAAAAGGCGAAGGTTAAGGTAGATGCCATAAAAATTCCCTGCAAAGTTTGTCCGAGAACAAATTTTTTCAAATTTCGTTCTAAAGAAAAGGTTAAAACCTCTCGAATTTGTGGAGATAAAATAGTGATTAGCAGCTTCCACAACCGTTCGCCATCTAATAACATATAAAAGGCAATGACTAAAATAAAAATCAAGTCAAAAAACCAGTTAAATGTTCCTAAAACTAAGCCTAAACTTCCGGTGAGAATCGGCTCAATAGTTGATTGAATTCGAGACAAAAGTTGCTGTTGTAAAATCCCCACATCAAAGGGTAATTTTCGTTCAACACTCCAGAGTTGAAATTCAGCTAACTGTTGCCGTCCTGATTCGATTAATTCCGGTAATCGAGTTATTAATTGTCGTCCTTGATTGAATACAGGGGGAAAAAGTGTTAAGGCAATAATTACAAAGCTTAAGATAGCAATTAAATACACTAAAGCGGCGGCAATTCCGCGAGGAATAAAGCGTTCTAATTTGGCAACGGCATAATTAAGAAGAAAGGCAATTAATCCAGAGGTGACTAATATACTGATTAATTCACCAACATAACCTAAAAATAGAAAGCTTAACCAACCCACCACTAAAATCAGCAGACAAGTGAGTAAACGACTTTGTAATGGCGAAAAATTAGAATTCGTCATGGAAATCATTGAAAATTTAAAATATAAAGTAGTTTACCCTATTTTGGGATAGATGACCTGATGGGAATTAAAATTGAATCCTTCAAAGATTAAACGGCGATCGCATCCTCTGCGGTTTGATCATGTTCGACCACGAAGATATTGGCGTGAAGGTTAGCCAGAATTTGCTGACCTTGCTGAGTTAGAGATAAATACCGTAAGCTATCTTTGATATAGGGATAAGCGCAATTCCAGTAAAATTGAGGATAATTTCTTCGCAAATCTCCGGGGTTATGATAACCTACTTTTTGATTAAATCCAGTTTCCTCAAATTCATAAAATAACGCACTAATTTTTCTGAGATAGCGAGCATCACTCAATTGACCAATTAAATCCGCCGCCCGCACTAAACCTGGATAATGAATGGTATCTTGATGATCGGATTTTTGAGGAACAGGAAATCGAGTCAGTTCAATATTAAATTGAATTACCTCTGCATTAATTAAGGGATGTCCCCCAAATCGTTCTTGAATAAACAATTTAGCCCGATCAACATGATAAGGCATTAAACTCGCATCCGTGCATCCAAAGGGCAAATTCACTATTTTTCCATCACATCCTGTGGCATAATATCCCTCTCGATCTTGACGACAAACCCCCTTAACATAACCAATATCATGACAAACGAGAGAAATCATAAAATGCAGCCAATCTTCACTGGAAACCCCACCTTCTCGGATGTGTTTTCCTCGTAAAATTTCTTGACCCACTAACGTAACCATAATCGTATGTTCGATATCATGATAGAGGGCATCACTATTAGCAATATTTTCTAATGCCATGCCTCCCGCCCAGGCGACAATATCCCCATAATTTGACTTAAATCCGCCATAGGTATGATGATATCCTGATCGGAGTTGTTCAACAAAAGTATCAATTAACAGTTGAGTTGCATTGAAAAACATAGGACATCTAGTGGCACAAATCGAGGTTTTTAGTGGGAGAGAAAGGAGTTGTCACCCTTTTCTTCCCTTGTTCATTCTTCTAACATAATCTGTCCTAATCTGCCATTTTTATGAAAAATGTCATTTTGTCTCATCCTTGATAAAATTTTTCTAAATTGTCCATTCAAGTCAATTAATAATTAACCTGTAAATAGGGGCGTAAAACAACTACCGATGAATTCTCTTAATAAGCTAACACAACTTTCCGCAAAATTCGGGAATTTTTTAACCCCATTTGTCAAATTTTTTAAATCTAATGGGATTATTTTTGCATTAACAATGGGGGTACTGAGTCGCAGTATTATTTTATTGGCTTTTTTCGTTATTGCCCCCTTTTGTTCAGTTCCTTCTGAACCTCAAGCGGTAAAAGCAGGGTGGGGATGGGAGGTTTTTTCGGCTTGGGATAGTTCTCTTTATCAGATGATTGCGACGTCTGGATATGAAGTAATTAATCAGACAGAACCGGGCGGAAATGTGGCATTTTTTCCCTTATTTCCGTTATTAATTCGAGGATTAATGAATCTGGGATTACCCTTTGAAGTAGCCGGAACTCTGATTAATAATTTAGCGTTTTTTGGAGCTTTAATTTTACTGTATCAATGGGTGGAAACAACGAATAATATTCAAGCCGCACGTTGGGCAACGGCAGTATTAGCTTGGTGTCCATTATCGATTTTTGGGAGTGTGATTTATACGGAGGGGTTATTTTTATGTTTGAGTATTGCCAGTTTACGAGCTTTTGATTTAGAAAAATATCCTCAAGTCATTTTATGGGGAAGTTTAGCAACAGCAACCCGCATTACTGGACTGGCTTTAATTCCGGCTTTTCTGATCACATCTTGGCAAAAACGAAAACCTGTGATCGCCTATTTATCCGGCTTATTAAGTGGCTGTGGATTACTCTTTTATAGTCTCTATTGTGGGATTAAATTTAATAATCCCATTGCATTTATTACCGTTCAACATACCCAATGGCAACGTCAAACCGGATTTGATAGCCAAGGATGGTTAAAAATGGTAATGCAAATTCTGATCGGTTCTCAAAATTGGAAAGCAGGGGCAATTGTTGATCCTTGGCATCCTTTATTGGTTCTAATTATTGCTATAATAGGTTATCTCCTTTGGCGATATCGTGATCAATTAGGAGAGGCTAAATTTGATTATAGTTTCTGTCTTTTACTCTTAATTTTCTGGCTAATTGCAGGTGATCCCTTACTGAATACAGCGATTATTTTAGGAGGAGGTTATTTACTCTGGTATTTACGCCATGAACTCAGTTTAGTAGCCGTGAATTATGGCTTTTGTGCGTTAGGTTTATTGTTAGCGTCTGGGGGCACAATTTCCCTGAGTCGTTTAGCTTATGGGATTGTTTCTATCAGTCTAGCATTAGGGGTGATGCTATCCCATTATCGCCGTTGGGGTTATGTCACATTAGGATTTTTTACCCTGTTACTGATTAGTTTTTCAGTTCGCTTTGCTCAACATCTTTGGGTGGGTTAATTGTTAATCCGATGGAACAACAATGATATAATATAAACTTAATTGATTTTAAAGGAAGAATGATCATGCAAACCTCAAATCAGAATAAAAGTCAATTTCTTTTCCGCTTATTCCTCACTTCCACGTTATTGACGCTAACGCCAACTATCAGTTTTATTCCCCCAACACTAGCACAACGTCAATTAGACTTTGCCACCCAAGGTTGTCGAGGTGTTCCCCAAGAAGCTTATTTTAGAACAGAGAATTATCACATTAATATTTGTCAAGGACAATCCGATTTATTCATGGCGGTGAGTTATATCAATGGACAACTTTTTGATCGCTTTTCTGTGCAACGACAAGCAGATGGTTATGCTGGAAATTCTCAAAAGGCATCCTATCAAGTGAACTCTAAGATGTTCACCATTCAACCGAATAATAATCAAAGACCCATCTCAGAACGGGTCATGAGAATGCAGGGAAATCAGGGAAATCAAAGACCCCAAGAGTCAAAAGTAACTGGAACTATTACTTACCGTCAACGAATTGCATTACCCCAAAATTCAACAGTTGTTGTTATATTACAAGATACGACTAGCCCAAATCGTGCGCCGAGAAATATCACTCAACAAACGATTCCGTTACGCGGTCAACAGGTTCCAGTTCCCTTTTCTTTGATTTATAATTCGGCACAAATTCAACCGAATGGGATTTATAGAATTCGGGCTGAAATTTATGTTGATGGGCGATTAACTTGGGCAAATATGAATCAAGATCGGGTAATTACTGGCGGAAATCCGAATAATATAGAAGTGATTGTACAACCCGTTAATTAGATCAATTGGGGTGTTATGACGAAGTATATTCTCCTGAATTTTGATCTAGAAGAATTTGATGCACCACTTCAATATGGGGAAAAAATTAAACTTTCTGTCTTCCCATATCCGTAACACCCTTTGTCCGATTTCCCCTATGGGGGTTAAGTTTTAAAAACCTTCCCTTTCCTTTAATTCAGTATTTACAACAATTTCTGACGGGATTAAGCAAATTAAAAGCTAAGAATATGAGCATTTATCCTTTAAAAATCAAGATTAATCCTGTTATAATAGCAATAATCATTAGTAGTTTGATTTTATTTGCTTGTAGTAGTTTACGTCATGCTTTATTTCAATCTAATGCTTATGATTTAGGAATTTTTGATAATGGGGTTTACTTAATTAGTCAAGGACAAGAACCCTTTGTCTCCTTTCGAGGATTACATATTTTAGGAGATCATGCCGCCTATATTCTTTATATTATTGCCTTATTTTATAAAATTCACCCTGATATTCATTGGTTATTTGCCATTCAAGCCATTTCCCTCTCCCTCGGTGCGTTACCGACTTATCAGCTATCTTTACAAGCAGGTTTAAAGGAAACCCAAGCTCAAACCTTAGCCTTTGTATATCTTTTATATCCTTTAATTTTTAATGTTAATTTATTTGATTTCCATCCCGAAGTCATGGCTTTACCTGCCATTTTATATGCAGTTTTATTCGCTAGAAACAATAATATTTTAGGATTTATAGTCTCAATTGTTATTATTTTAGGCTGTAAAGAAGTTTTATCTTTATTATTAATAGTGATGGGAATTTGGTTATTAATATTTGAGAAAAAACAACGTTATGCTGCGATCGCAATTTGTTCAGGATTATTCTGGTTTTTCCTATCTACAGAATTCCTGATCCCCCATTTTTCCCAAGCACCCCCCATCGCCGTTGGAGTTTATAGTTTCCTGGGAAATTCTCTCGCCGAAATTACCTTAAATATTATCTTAAAACCTGGATTAGTTTTGAGTAAAATTTTCACTTTAGCCAATTTAGAATACCTAATGTTACTCTTAATTCCCTTGTTTTGGGGACTATCATGGCGACATTTAACCTCCCTAATTGGCGCGACACCGATTTTATTTTTAAATCTGTTAGCCGAAAATCCGCAAATGAAGAACTTAACACAACAATATTCTCTCCCGATTTTACCTTTTCTTCTATTAGCAATTATCGCTAATTTAGCTACAGGGGGAGGATGGTTTAAACACAGAAAGTGGATCATTTTATGGTGTTTAATTTCCTTTTTTGCCTTGGCTAAATATGGTTATTTTACCTCTAAATATTTAACAACCCTCGATAATTGGCAAGCCACACGGGAAGCCCTCAGCTATATTAAAACTCAGGATAACGTATTAACAACAGATAAAATCGCCCCCCATCTTACCCACCGTCCCCTCCTAGAGTTAGCCATTCAAGGACGAGAACAGACCGATTTAGAACCCTTTCAATACGTCTTATTAAACCAACGTCACCCCGGATGGCCGAGTTCTCCCGAATTAGTCACCGGATTAGTAAAACGTCTACAAAAACACCCTCATTTTCAATTAAAATACCATCAGGATGACGTTTGGTTATTTGAACAATTCTCTACTTTAGAACAATTGCAAAAAGCCAATAAATCCCCGTAGAGACGTGCCATGGCACGTCTCTACTTAGGCACGTCTCTACTTAGATTGTGCTTGAGTTCCTTGTTTAACCTTAGAAATTTCACTTCTGAGAATTTCTAACCCTTTAAGATATTGAGGATCGTCCGTTGTTCCCACTTTAGTCCGATCTTTTCTTAACTCATCTCGCTGTGCTTCAGTGAGTTCAACTTTAACATCCGGTTGAATGCCTTCATGGTTAATATCTCGACCACTGGGAGTAAAATATTTAGCAATTGTCACCGCTAAACCTGAACCATTTCCCACGCCGATCACCGACTGCACTAACCCTTTCCCAAAGGTTTTTGTTCCCACTAAAAGTGCCCGTTTATTATCCTGTAATGCACCGGATAAAATTTCACTAGCGCTGGCTGATCCACCATCCACTAAAACCACTAACGGTTTAGTCGTTAAAGCTTGATTATTCGCTCGTTTACGGTCAGTTTCTCCTTGACGATCAACAGTAGAAACAATATCACCTTGATTCAACCACATCCGGGCAATTTCAATGCTAGAATAGAGTAAACCTCCAGGATTTGAACGCAAATCTAGGATATAACCGACAACATTTTGTTTCTCTAAATCTTTAATTGCTTCCCGCATTTCTTCGGCGGCATTTTCACTAAAAGTATTTAACCGAATATAACCAATATCTCCCGTAGAACTCGGATTTTTAGAGGAACGAACCGGATGAATTTCAATGCGATCGCGGGTAATAGTAAAATCTAAGGGTCGCTCACCGCGTAATATTTTAATATTCACCTTAGTTCCCACAGGCCCCCGAATCAAATTCACCGCGTCATTAATATCCATTCCTTCGGTTGTAGTGCCATCAATTTCGGTGATAATATCTTGCGCTTGAACTCCGGCGGTAAATGCTGGGGAATCTTCAATCGGCGAAATCACAATTAATTTTTTCGTCTTTTCATCTTGGGTTAATTGAATCCCTACCCCGGTTAGTTGCCCGGAGGTATCAATTTTCATATTTTTGAATTCTTCGGGGTTCATGAAGCGCGTATAGGGGTCATCGAGCTTCTTCAACATTTCCCGAATGGCGGTGTAGGCTTGTTCGTCGCTGGTGTAGCTACGGTTTAAATATTCCGTTCTAACCGCCGTCCAATCTACTTGATTAAAGGTTCCATCCACATAACTTTTATGGATCACCTGCCAAACTTCGTCAATTAACTCCTTGGGACTTTCCCGAAAGGAGGCTTGACTCGAAAGATGAATTCCCGCCCCTGCAACCGCTACAGCCGTCAACATTACTGCCGTTGCACCAAGAACAAGCCCACTTCTTGAAATAACCATCGGTTTGCTTAACTAGAAAATATAAATTTCAATATCAATACGCCCAATTTAGCATAGGTTTCGGGTTTCGGGTGCTGGGAAGGAGTCAGGAGTCAGGAGTTAATTATTTCTCCCCTTCTCCTCTTCTCCCCCTGCCTCTTTTTCGCCTCAATTTTGAAAATTGGGGACTCAATTTGACTCCCCAATTTTGTAAAATCAAACAGCCCTGCGGGATCTGGGGGAAACCAATAGGATTGCAGAGCCCGCCCCGATAGTTTTCTCGACTTAAACTTGAGAGGGTTTTAAGGTAACAGTTGAGGAATTTAGACTCGGAGGATGAGAGTTGTTGTTAGACTCCTGGATGGGGTTACGAGCTTCAATTAACTTAATAGCTCGATTCACACTTTCGGGTAAAATCACCACTAACGATCCCAAAGAAGCCCGATCTAAAGCAGTATTAATCGCTTCAGTTTCATTGAGAATCGTTTCATAGCGAATACTAGGATCAGAAACTCCTCCCAAGATTTGCTCAACGCCTTTGCTGATTAACTCAGCCGCCGAACCTCGTTCTCGACCACGAGTATCATCATCCTCCTTGACAATAATCTGATCAAAAATATCCGCCGCCAATTGACCCAAGGTGACAAAATCCTGATCTCGGCGATCGCCTGGGCCACCAATCACCCCAATCCGAGGCCCTGGCCAATTTTTCACAAAAGCCCCTAATGCCACATAACTCGCCGGGTTATGGGCATAATCAATCAGAGCGTGATAGTGGCCCATATTAAATAAATTCATCCGTCCTGGGGTTTGGGAAGTCGAGGCGATAAAGGTTGACAAACCCGCCCGAATATGCTCTATTTTCACCCCTTGGGCAAAGGCCGATAAACAAGCTGCTAAAGCATTAGCAATCATAAACGGAGCGCGACCATTCATCGTAATCGGAACATTTACCGCCTGTTCAATCCGTAACGTCCAATCTCCTTTTAATATCGACAGATATCCGTTTTCATAGACTGCCGCTAATCCCCCTGATTCCGTGTGTTTCAACACAATTTCATTATCGGGATTCATCGTAAAATAGGCGATTTGAGCTTTCACCCGTTCGGCCATTTGTACCACTAACGGATCATCAGCGTTCAGCACCGCATAGCCTTTGGGCATCACCACTTCAGCCACAACGCTTTTCACCTTCGCCATTTGTTCCGGGGTATCAATATCCCCTAATCCCAAATGATCCGCCGACACATTCAACACCACACCGACATCACAGGTATCAAATCCTAACCCAGCCCGCAGAATCCCACCCCGCGCACATTCCAGGACAGCGACTTCTACCATCGGATCACGCAGAATCAGTTGAGCACTTTGTGGCCCGGTATTATCCCCAGGTTCGGCTAAATGATCCCCAATATAAATCCCGTCAGTAGTGGTATAACCCACCGATAAACCCGTTTGTTTAATGATATGAGCTAATAAACGGGTGGTAGTGGTTTTACCATTAGTTCCAGTAACAGCTAAAATCGGGACGCGACTGGGTTGGCCAGGGGGAAACAACATATCCATCACCGCCCCGGCCACATTTCGGGGTAAACCTTCACTGGGGGCGACGTGCATTCGGAACCCTGGTGCGGCGTTAACTTCCACAATTACCCCATCAACTTCCCGTAGAGGCTTGGAAATATCCGGTGTCACCACATCAATTCCGGCAATATCCAAACCAATAATTTTAGCAATTCGAGCAAATAGCCAGACATTATCCGGGTGAACTTCATCGGTACGGTCAATGGCACTACCCCCCGTACTCAGGTTAGCGGTAGCCCTGAGAAAACAGATTTCCCCTGGGGGTAATACGCTTTCTAGGGTGCAGCCTTTTTCCGCAATCATGGACATCACGGTTTTATCCATGACTATCCGGGTGAGAACATTATCATGGCCATCCCCCCGACGGGGATCACGGTTGGTTTTTTCGATTAATTGTTCAACGGTTAATTGACCATCCCCGATAATATGGGCGGGAACCCGTTCCGCAACAGCGACCATTTTGCCGTTAACGACTAATACCCGATGATCTCGACCTGTATAGAAGCGTTCCAAAATCACACTGCGGGTTTTAGATGCGTTACTGGCTTCCTCGTAGGCTGTGGCGGCGGTTTCCCATTTAGTAATATCTAGGGTAATCCCCCGGCCATGATTACCATCCAGGGGCTTAATCGCAATCGGATAGCCCCCGACTTCATCAATGGCATCTTGGAGTTCATCAAAATAGCGAATCACCGTCCCCCTGGGAACCGGAACTCCAGCATCGCGGAGAATTTGTTTTGTGCCTTCTTTATCACAGGCCAATTCCACCGCTAACACTCCGGTTTGGTTGCTCAGAGTGGCTTGAATCCGTTTTTGATAACAACCATAGCCAAACTGAATCATAAACCGAGCATTCAGTTGTTGCCAGGGAATCTCACGGGCTTGGGCTTCTTTAATAATGGTTTCTGTGCTAGGGCCAAGGGAGGCTTGGGCTTTTAATTCTTTCAGATCTTCAATATCTTGGGTCAGTTCTTCCGTCAGATATGTTCCCGTCGCCACAATACTTTGGCAGAGTCGGACAGCGGCTCTGCCTGCATAACGGCCAGCGTGTTCGTTGTCATACTCAAAGGCTACCTGAAAAATCCCCGGATTGGAGGTTTCACGGGTGCGACCAAATCCGACAGGCATTCCGGCCAACTGTTGCAGTTCCAGGGCAACGTGCTCGATAATATGTCCTATTAACGTTCCCCGTTCTACCCGACTCAGGAACCCGCCTCGGACTCCTGGTGAGCAGTGATGTTCAATTAAACTAGGGAGAACAGAAGTTAAGCCGTTATAGAAGCCTGGAATATCGCTGCTATAGCGTTCAGTTAAATCTTCTAAATCCAAACGCATCACAATCAGTTGATGACGTCGGATGCTCCAGTAGTTAGGGCCTCTTAAGGTTTGTATTTTAAGAATTTTCATATCCGTGTGAGTCCGTGATGCAGGAATGTTCCAGGGCGATAGTCCGCTTTATTCAATTTCAAACTAAGGTGACTTGTAAACTGTTTGCAGTGAACAGTTTTTTCAAAAGCATTCAAGTCTGGGAGGTTAAGCCAGTGGGGATTTAAAATTTTTGATTTGGCTGAACCGCTTTCAAAAAGGGACAAAAATCAGTAAAACCCAGAATTATCTGCTCATCTGTTCTGCGATCGGGTTTCGTTCTGGAAGTGTCGGCACTATCCAGTCCACAGGGACTTCAGGGGTAAGCTTCCCGCAAAGAACAAATTACGCTGCATTTAAGTCTCCGTCACTTCCGAAGCCATCGTGTTTGCAATTAAACACGCACTCCGATCGCGGTAGAGACTTTGTGAACGGTTCTACTAGGACTCCCTGATCGTAATCAGAGGGGAAAACTTTGGCAACCTCCGAGATCAAGATCTTGTGATCTCCGGTTTACACACTGGGGGCAGAACTCGGACGACGGGAATGCAGGTTATATTGATCGCCATAGGACAAAATATGGACTCGGAGATTGAATACACTCAAGGGATCGGTCGCACCAACATTCACCAAATTGGTGTAGGACATTTCCTGGGTATCCACAATAGTAACAGTTCCTTTTCCCACCACCCGCAGTAAGCCTTCGGCTTCAAATAAGGCACAGGTATCTTCATCAATCCCAATCCCAATTTTATCGGGATGGGCTGCGATCGCACTTACCAGTCGAGCCATGCGATTGCGGTTATGGAAGTGTTGATCAACCACCAACTCCGGTAAAATATCTAGGCCCGTTGCCATATCCACGAGTGAACGGTTGGGGGACTCCCCACTCCCTCCCCCAGCAATCATGTGATGACCCATAACGGCTGCCCCCGCACTGGTTCCAGCCAAAGCCATTCGCCCCTGTCGGGCGGCTATGCGAATTTTTTCCATCAGTAGGGTATCCGCCAACAGACTGTAAAGCCGCAGTTGATCTCCACCCGTCATAAATACCCCAGTACAGGTTTCTAAGTAGGCGTGCCACTTCGGTTCTTCACAATGATACCGTTCCCGAATATCAAAGATTTCAATGGATTTTGCCCCCATTTCCCCAAAGATTTTTTGATATCTCTCTCCTTGAATTGCGGGTTCGCGGGAGGCGGAAGGAATGATGGCAAGGTTGGCGTTGGCAGCACCAGCCCGGTGAAAAAAAGTTTGCAGAATCTCACGTCCATGAACTTTGTCTTCTGCTCCACCAATAATCAGAATAGAGGTTTTAGTTTGTTGGGGAATCATTTGTTCAAGGGCTTGAGATGTCAACTGCTGCATAGTGTATCTCCTAGTCATGAGAATAAGTTCAAGATTAGGGGCTTGTGTCCCACCACCTACGGCTGGTTACAAACAGTTGTCCAGGGTGATTAGAGTATCGGCTTTTATAGCAGTCGCGCCAGTCAGTTAGGACAAAGACTGATGAGCGCAAACCCAGGGCGGTGAAATCTGCATCCTCCCAGTTAAGCTGTTCCCTGTTAAGCTGTTCCCTGCTATAACAGGGACAACCTAGCTGCTCGCCTTTCACCAAACTCCCCGTGATTCCACCGGAAAATTTCGGGGAACCCCGTTGAAGTGGCTTTGCCCAGTCAAAAAAAGCTGATCCATTTTAGTATATTTTAATACGAATTAAGAAATATTTAAGTTTATGGACTATCATATAGCATGACATCTTCTGTGCAAGTTTTTGCTGAAAATTTTTTAGGGTCAGGTGATCCACCCCTAATATTGTGCGTTTTGACGTTATTACTCTGTTTCCCGATTTTTTTACCTCTCCACTGGGTTCAGGTCTTCTGGGTAAAGCCTTAGCGAAGCAGATTGCTGATGTCCATTTAGTCAATCCCCGCGACTTTACACGGGATAAGCATCGGCGTGTAGACGATGAATCCTATGGTGGCGGTGTGGGCATGGTGTTAAAACCGGAACCGATTTATGCCGCCGTTGAATCTTTACCGCAACTCCCCCGCCGGGAAGTGATTTTCTTAACCCCCCAAGGGGAAAAAATGCACCAAGGGTTATTCCGAGATTTAGCGTTAAAATTTGATCAGATTGTTTTAATTTGTGGGCATTATGAAGGTATCGATGAACGGATTATGCCCTTAGTCACCAGTGAAGTTTCTTTAGGGGATTTTGTCCTTACTGGGGGAGAAATTCCCGCAATGGCACTGATCAACGGAGTTGTGCGATTATTACCAGGAACCGTTGGAAAAGAAGAATCACTCAAAGCCGAAAGCTTTGAAGATGGTCTACTGGATTACCCCCACTATACTCGACCTGCTGAATTCCGAGGAATGCGAGTTCCTGATGTTTTATTGTCAGGAGATCATGGAGCCATTGAGCAATGGCGAAAACAACAGCAATTTCAGCGTACTCGTGAGCGTCGCCCCGATTTGTGGCAAGATTGGATACAGGAGTCAGAAGATAGGAGACAAGAGACAGCAGCTAGGGCGGGAGTCGACCGGGAGGAAGAAAGATGAATTCTGATACTCCAGAAGAATTAATTCGAGCCATGGATTGGGCCTTAAGTCAGGGGAATTTTAATCAAGCTAAAACCCTCTCTGCCCAAGCGAGTCAAGATTATCCTAATCATGATAAAATTCAACGCTATGCTCGAATTTTAGCCACTTCAAATTTGCCGTTTCATCAACTTACCCCTAATCCTGATACTCCTCTGAATCTCAATTGGGTGATTCAGCATCGTCAAAATTATCGAGGGAGATGGGTGGCGTTAGAAAAAGGTCATTTAATTGCAGATGCGAGTTCTATTGATGAATTATTTGCCCAGGTGGGAAAGGAAAAAATGAAAGATTTATTTTATACCATTGTTTATTAGGGACGGAGAGAAAATCAGCCCGGTTTAAATTAATGGCGATCGCAATTGAGGATGGATATTTTCAAGGGGATCAAGGATTCTCAAGTCTGTGATTATCCCATATTCAATGAATATGTAGAGCATTTGACATAAATTGAATCATAAATGCTACCATTAATAGTATAAACCCTCGGCTCTATCTCAATCCTTTAATTACTCCTTGGGGCTGTTTATGACAGAGCCAAAGAATCGCCTGTTTTACTGAGGTTAAATGGGGGATTCATCGCCCGACTTATAAAATTCGTGAGCATAGCCAGTTTCTAGGAGTTATTGGAGGTTGACTAAGGAAAAAGTTTACTGATAAATTATTCTATCTTGCAGTTTCTTAGTGAAAGAAGTTAACTCTGTCTTCTGGTAGAAGGTAAACCTTAATTACAGAGATACAGTAGTGTTTAGCAAATCAAAAAAAGATAAGGAGAAAATCATGGCTACAGAAAAACGTGGATTTGCTTCCATGGACGAACAAAAACAACGGGAGATTGCCAGCAAAGGCGGTAAAGCAGCCCATGAGTCAGGACGCGCTCATGAATTTACTCCTGAAGAAGCCAGAGAAGCTGGGCGCAAAGGCGGTAAAGCCGTCAGCCAAGATCGGGAACACATGGCCGCTATTGGACGCAAAGGCGGTAAAAATAGCCACAAAAAAGATAATGATAAAGATAATGATAATGAAAATGGTGAAAATTCATAATCTGGCGAAATCAAGTTTGATCTGATGGAGATTAAACTTTCGGGTTTTCAGGAAAAGGCTTCTGTTCAAAATAACTGTCAACCACTGGGTTTTTCTAAAGATTAAGCCTCGTCTTTGCCAGCTTAACCCGTAGGATAAGTTTTTAGACTCCAATGGAGAATCCGTAACTCTGTTGGAGTTTAAAAATATTATCCCTAACCCAGACTTCGGAAAAACGAGTTGACATTTTTAGGTTGTATGATTATAGTTAATCCATCTGGCATAAATTTAGGTTATCAGATTGCCTAAGATTGCCTGGGGTCTCATATACCGAAATATTAGATCGTTGATTCCGGTACTTGAGACTGTAGGCAAAAGTCCTCAAAAGCTATGGTTTGAATTCAATGCTTTAGACACTTAACCTAAAGTGTTAGTTCTTTCTTTCAGCCGAGAAACCTGAAAGGGCTAATATTTGTTGATTAACTCAAAATCCTCTGCTCTGAAGTGTTAGAATTAAAAGCTTTATTCATACTAGATGTGTAATTACTCATAAAGTTATGAGGTCATGATGAAACATTACTTAGCTATTTATTGGGATGCTCAAAATGTTCGGATTTCTCCTGAAAAAATCGAACTTTTTAATCTCTGGTTAAACCAACAAGGCGATATATTGATTAACAAAGCCTATGCTTACTGGCGGAAAGAAACGGAACAGTTTGAAAAGGCTATTTTTGATGCGAATTTTAATCTAATTAATGTTCCTTCCCAGGAAAAAAATGCTGTGGATCACAAAATGATTCACGACTGTCAGAATGATATCAGATTAGATAGCACCATTAAAAGAGTAATTCTAATTACAGGAGATCAAGACTATTTAACCTTAGTTGATCATTTAAAAACATTAGGATTAAAAGTAGCTTTAATTTCTCAACATAACGTTAGTGAACGATTGAAAAAGACGGTGAACTGGGCCTATAATATTGATAAATTGATCCATCAAGTCGCTGAAAACAATCTGACTAAATCAAGCTTGGATCACTCAGTCATCATCACTTATGAAGACGCTAAAAATTGCTTGATTGAATTAATTCAAACCCTAAAAGCTGAAAAAAAACGAGCAACGATCGCTTTATTGGGTCATTTAATCAAAAATCATCCTCGACTTTCGGGCTACAAAAAAGTCTCATCCATTGGTAAACCCGATGGAAAGTATTTTTCTAAATTTAGTAAATTTGTGGAAGCGGTTATTAAGGAGGGAATTATTCAAAACCGCAATGGAGAGTTAATTTTAGTTGAAATTTAGAAGAACTGCGATCGCCTCAATCTTAATATTATGATGACTCAACTACCAGAGATCAAAAACGAACAATTGCGATTACAAGCATTAACCCATCGTTCCTATTTGAATGAACATCCCAATGCCGGAGAAGACAATGAACGATTAGAATTTTTAGGGGATGCTGTTTTAGGATTTTTAGTCGGAGAATTGCTATTTAAAAAGCGCTATCCCGAAGATATGACTAAAATGAGTGAGGCAAATATGACTCGGTTACGGTCTCTGCTAGTTGATGAAAAACAACTGGCTAAATTTGCCATTCAATTTGATTTAGGGGCGTTGTTGCGACTAGGAAAAGGTGCTATTCGAGATGGTGGACGCACAAATCCAGCCTTACTCAGTGATGCCTTTGAAGCCTATATTGGGGCTTATTATTTAGATACCAATATTGATGCCGTCCGAGAATTTATTCATCCGCTATTTTCCGCCGTTGCGAATGAAATCGTATTTCCGCAAACGGAAACAGAACCCCAAACCTTGATTGACTGTAAAAACCGTTTTCAACAATGGGCTTTAGCAAAATATGGTGAAAACCCTAAATATTATGTGGTGGGAGAATCAGGGCCAGATCATGCCAAGGAATTTTGTACTGAAGTCCGCGTTAAGAACAAAGTCTATGGCGATGGAAAAGGACGCCGAAAACAGGATGCCGAAAAAAAAGCCGCAGAAGTAGCTCTACAAAAGTTGGATTTATTGTAATCAATAATGTTGACTGTTGGCAAGTAAGGAGGTAAACTTTCCTTATATTTAGGATAAAACATTGTCGTCTCATGTTTAGAAGGAATTAGAAATATGGTCAACAGCTTCAATGAATGGTCTCCCCTCAAAGAAGTAGTTGTGGGTTCCCCTATCCACTATGATATTCAAGATTTAGAGCTATCTTTCAAAGTTTTTTTCCACGATGTTGCTTATTCAGCATTTTGTTATCCTTCCTATGGAAGTGATAGCCAGAAAAATCCTCCTGATTCTCAAAACTCTATAACCCATACTCTCAAAAAAAGATACTTGGAAGAGTTGAATGAAGATGTTGAAGAACTGGTGAATACTTTAAAGCAATTGGGCGTGAAAGTGCATAGACCCATTACTTTGAGTAAAGCTATAAAATTTGAAACACCTTATTGGAAAGCTGACTGTATTCCCGCCTTAAATATTCGGGATCAAGCGATAATTATGGGGAATGAAATTTTAGAAACGCCTCCTCAAGTCAGAGCCAGGTATTTTGAGAATGATTTATTAAAACCGATTTTTTACGAATATTTTCGACAGGGGGCAAAATGGACAAATATGCCCAAACCCATTATGACGGATAAATCCTTTGATACATCCTATATTTCGGGTCAAAATGTACCTGCAATGCAGGAGGTTTATCCTCAAAACGAATCGGAATTTGATATTGGCTACGAAATGATGTTTGATGCAGCCCAGTGCATCCGCTTTGGGAAAGATATTCTGATCAATGTAGCAACAAAAAACCATTATTTAGCATACCAGTGGTTGCAGCGTCATTTTGAAGGCAAATTTAACTTTCATTTGCTTCATCAATTCGCTGACAATCATATCGATAGTATTATATTACCCTTAAAACCAGGTACTCTTTTGTTACGAAATCCCCAATTTTTGGATCGATTACCCGAAGCTCTACAAAAATGGGATATTATTTATCCACCCGAACCAACTGAAAATATTTTCCCCGAATACGAAGAAGATGATTTAATCCTAACCACAAAGTACATCGACTTAAATGTTTTGTCAGTTGATGAAGATAAAATTATCGTCAATTCCCTATTTCCAGAACTGATTAAAACCCTAGAAAAACATGGATTTACCCCCATTCCCGTGCAACATCGACACCGGAGAATTTTTGGGGGTGGCTTCCATTGTTTCACCCTCGATACGGTGCGAGAAGGCTCCCTAGAAGACTATTTTAGTTAAACTCCGTTAAGAAAATCACCTTGAATAATTACTTCTTAAACGATTGAGATTTAGATATGTTGCTTTTCATCTACATGGCTCTTGTGATAGTGTTTACGATCCTCTTAGGAGCAGTATTTTTAACTCCTTTCCCTCATTGGCCTGCCTATTTTAGTATCTGGGGACATATTCTTTTTGATCCCGAACCTTCTGTCGGATTTGAAGCTCGAAAAAAACAGGTTTTCTATCTACTCAACTATACGTTAAAACTGCCATTCATTGCATTGTGTTGGTGTCTTGACGAACTGTTATTTCCCCAATATAGTCATCAGATTCTCCGCACCCCTGTTTTCATTGTAGCCCAGCCCCGCAGTGCCACAACATTTTTACATCGTACTCTTGCTGCTGATGAAAAAACATTTTTTTCTATTCGGTTACTAGAATGGCGCTACCCCTCTATTTTACTACAAAAAATCTTTCAAGCAACAGGTTTTTTGGATCGCATGAGTCAAGTTAATTATTGGGGAAATAGCAACCAAGCCGAACTCACTGAGAAAATGCACTATAGCTATCTCAATGATTATGAAGATGATGGATTTTTGTTTGAAGAATGCTTTCTGCATCAGTTTTATGTCATCAACCGCTTTCCTTATCCGAAGTTATTGGAAAGTCTAAATAACTTTAGCAAACTTTCCCCCAAAACTCAGGAAAGGATGCTACAAACTCAATATAAAGTAATTCAAAAGGTTCTTTATTTACGAGGTGGAGATTTAATTTATGTCTCTAAAGATAATGAATGTCTGCACCGCTTGGAAATGATGAAATCCCTTTATCCTGATGCTCTATTTATAACGATTACACGAGAATCAGAAAAGTTTATGAACTCCTACATTACTCTAATTTGTCAGTCAGCTTACTGCAAGTCTGGGGTAGATGTAACCAATATTCCAGACTGGGTGCCCATGCAGCGAACTGTTAGAGCCGAAGCCGCCAACCAAACGATTCAATTTTTCGATAGCTTACCTCAAGAACAAAAATTGTGTTTCTCGTTTAATCGTCTGACTCAAAATATTAAAAATTCTGTGGAGTTAGTATATCGCAAATTAAATCTTTCTCTGACGCCAGAGCAACTGCAATACCTTGAGAACTTAGATAGAAGACAAAACTTGCGGGATGCCGGGTATGAAACCGATTCTGAGCAATTTCAAGAGTTTGAATTTTTTGATCGCTTTGCTGCTGAAGTTGACAAAAACCATGAAGCACTACTGAAGTCAATTAATTTAATTAATTAGCCAACATGGACACTGAAAAAACAACACAAATTTTAAAGCAGTGGTTTGAGAGTTGGGCAAAAGATGATATTGAAGCGGTCATTGATGGTCTGTCAGAAACCGTCGTTTTCTATGCCCCGCAAAATGAATATAACAAAGTGATTCCTTATCTCGGTAAAAGAGTAGGAAAACAAGCTGTCGTTGAAGCTTTGGAAATCAGAGCGCAAACGACTGAACTGTTAAACTATGATTTGCTGGAGTTTATTGTTGAGGGGAACAAAGCCTGCATTATTTCTCATACTCAAGAAATTTGTAAACGTACCCAAAAAACCTTTGAAATTGAGGATGCTCAATTCATCGTATTAGATGAAGATGGAAAAATTGCTTCCTGGAGATTTTATTTTGACCCAAATACAGAGGTTGCAGCATTTTCAGTAATCAGTAATCAGTAATCAGTAATCAGTGAAAGAGTTAATTATGAATCCTTTAAAACTACTTCAACCTTTTAAACTTGGAAATTTAGAGCTACCTAATCGAATTGTGATGGCTCCGTTAACGCGAAGGCGAGCGGATCATCATCTGGCTCCTACTGCCCTCAACGCCCTATATTATGCTCAACGGGCTTCTGCGGGATTAATTATTAGTGAAGCGACTCAAATTTCTCCCCAAGGGACAAGCCTACCGTTAACACCAGGAATTTACAGCCCAGAGCAAATCGCAGGTTGGCAACTTGTTACCCAAGCGGTACATGATCACGGTGGACGGATTTTTTTACAACTGTGGCACGGTGGACGCTGTTCTCATCCGTCCTTGCAACCGAATGGAGAATTGCCTGTTGCTCCCAGTGCGATCGCTCCTGGGGAAGAAAAAGCCTTAACTGCAACCGGAGAAGAAGTTCCCTTTGTCGTCCCCAGAGCGCTCTTAACAACAGAGATTCCCGGTATTATTGCCCAATATCGTCAAGCGGCGGAAAATGCCTTGAAAGCAGGAGCAGATGGAGTCGAAATTCACGGTGCGAGTGGTTATTTGCTCGATCAGTTTCTACAAGATAATTCTAATCAACGGACTGATAAGTATGGAGGAAGCATTGAAAATCGCGCTCGTTTGTTGATGGAAGTCACCGCCGCCGTGATTGAGGTTTGGGGATCGGAGCGTGTGGGAGTGCGGCTGTCTCCGGGTAGCACGTTTCAAGATATGGAAGACTCCAACCCAGAAGCCTTATTTAACTTTGTGGTGACTCAACTTGATCGCTTTAAATTGGCTTATCTGCATATTGTAGAACCCCGGATTAAAGGCAGTCACGATGACTTCACAGAAAAAAAGGTGCAGCTTGGAGTTCACCATTTTCGCCCGTTATATAGCGGGACATTGATTACAGCCGGGGGCTACACTTGCGAAACGGGAGAAGCTGTAATTTTTCAGGGTGATGCTGATTTAGTATCCTATGGGAGACTATTTATTGCTAATCCTGACTTGCCCAAGCGTTTTGCCTTAAATGCCCCACTTAATCCCTATCATCGCCCAACGTTTACAGGGGGAGATGAACGGGGCTACATCGATTACCCATTTATCAGTAATCAGTAAACAGTAATCAGTAATCAGTGTTGAGTTTTTAGTAAATATATGATCATTCAAATTTTCATCGGATTGTTGGTACTGTTTGTATCGGGAATGCTGTTTTGGATCTGGGAAATTCAAGATCCATTACGCACAGTTGAATATCGCTCTCGATTTCCCATAGAATTTGGAGCAGCAATGATCTCGGCTGTTTATAGCATTATTCTTGCCTATTTTTTTGTAGCACTGGTCAAACTAACGATTTCTCCATCCCTGATGGATTTTATGGGTTGGACTGGGTTATTATCTTTGCCTTTGGGGGTGCGGTTATTAATTGCCTATTTTTTGAAAGACTTGAGTTTTTATCTGACTCATTGGATCAAGCACGTTAATAATACCTTGTGGTTAACGCATAATTGGCATCATTCCATTGATCAACTTTGGTGGTTAGCGGCGCAACGGGAAAGTTTGACAGATGTGCTGCTGTTTAAAGTAGGATTTCTCAGTTTTCCTGTGTTGGGAATTCCACCCGAAATTATGATTTTTGTGGGAATTCATTACATTATTCACGATAACTGGATTCATCTTAATGTTAAATGGCACCATTGGATGGGAATCATTGAGTGGTTTTATGTTACTCCTCGATTTCATGCGGTACACCACACTCAAACGGGTTCACACACCAAAAATTTAGGGGCTTTATTTACAATCTTTGATCGGATTTTTGGGACTTATGTTGATCCTGAACAAATGCCACCTGATCAAATACAGTTTGCATCAGGAGATAACGCCGTTGTGACGTGGCGAAAGATTGTTGGGGTATAGCTCTTTGAGAAGCAATTAAGAAATCTACTGAAATCAGGAGAAAAGATGATTACACAAATCATAATTGGGTGGTTAGCAACTTTTATTACGGGTGCGCTTCTTTGGATACTTTGGGAAAAACCAGATCCTCTCCGGGATATCAAATATGCAGAGGTATTCCTGAAAGAGTTTGGAGCAGCACTGATCTCAATTTTATTTACGATTATTATTGCCTACACCTATGCTGATATTATTAAGCTGTTAATTCCGCCATCATTAAAGGAATTCTTAGGTGGGTTCGGAGTGCTTTCTCTACCTGTATGGGCGCGGTTAATTCTTGCCTATCTGATCAAAGATTTTTGGTATTATATTCTTCATGGGTGGATGCACCAGAACAAATATCTTTGGCAAACTCATTTATGGCATCATTCTATTCAAGAATTATGGTGGCTTGCTGCTCAAAGAACCAGTTTTACCAGTCGATTTTTGTTTCAAATCGGATTTATTGCCTTTCCACTTCTCTCAATTCCTCCAGAAGTCATGTTTTATGTTGGGTTGCTCGGTGCTCTGCATGAAAATTGGACACATTGTAATATTAAATGGCGGTCTTGGATGGGAATATTAGAGTGGATTTTTGTTACCCCTCGTTATCACAGCTTACACCATACCCAAATTGGGGCTTATAACATGGGTAGCTATTTCACAATTTTTGATCGCTTTTTCGGAACCTATATTAACCCAGGATCTCTTGACCCCAATGATCAAATATTTGGAGTAGTTGAACAACCTATAACCTGGCAGAAGGTTGTTGGTATTTAGGCTCTGTATTGATTGAGTAAAGATAACTGGAACAGGAAATCTAATGCAATATAAAAAACTCGGTGATAGTGAATTAATTGTCTCAGAATTTTGTTTAGGAACCATGAATTATGGTCAGCAAAATACTTTAGAAGAGGCGGAAAAACAACTCGATTATGCGATTTCTCAAGGCATTAATTTCATCGATACCGCAGAAATGTATCCGGCTCCCACCCGTGCCCAAACCCAAGGTAAAACGGAGGAATACATTGGTCAATGGTTGAGCAAACAGCGACGAGATCAGTTAATTATTGGTACTAAGGTATCTGGCCCGTCGGGAGATAGAACTTTACCTCTAACCTGGATTCGGGATGGGAACAGTCGCATTGACCGTAAGAACGTCCAGGAGGCTATTGAGGGCAGTCTCCGGCGTCTACAAACAGACTATATTGACCTTTACCAAATCCACTGGCCAGATCGGTACGTTCCTTTGTTTGGTGCTCCCGATTATGATCCTCGGAATCAAAGAGAAACTGTACCGATTTTAGAACAATTAGAAGCTTTTGCCGATTTAGTTAAAGCGGGGAAAATTCGCTATTTGGGTGTTAGCAATGAAACCCCTTGGGGAGTGTCTGAATTTTTTCATTTAGCCAAACAGTTAGGATTGCCTAAAATTGTCTCAATTCAGAATGCTTTTAATTTAACCAATCGAGTTTTTCAAATTCATTTAGCAGAAACCTGTCATTTTCATAACGTTGGATTAATTGCCTATAGTACCCTTGGTTTTGGGTATCTATCTGGTAAACATCTCTCCCAAACTCCCGCAGGTTCTAGAATTGATTTGTTCCCAGGATTTGACCAACGTTATCAAAAACCCTATTTTCAGGAAGCGGTTAAGGCTTATGTTGAAATAGCGGATCAATATGGTTTGACTCCAGTGCAGTTGGCGTTAGGATTTGTGCGATCGCGTTGGTTTGTCACCAGTACAATTATTGCGGCTTCAACCCTCGATCAACTTCAAGAAAATCTCAACTGCTTAGAGATAGAATTAGACCCAGAAATTCTAGCAGAAATTGATAAAGTTCACGCTCGTTATCCCAACCCAACGCCTTAACAGTAATCAGTAATCAGTAATCAGTAATCAGTAATTAGTTGGTCTGAATTTTGGAAGGAGTGATGAGTAATCAAGAATTATCTCAAAGAAGTTTGGTTTACGATAAAGCATACAAATTTTCTATTAGAGTTGTGAATGCTTATAAATATCTGACTCAAAATCAGCAGGAATGGATTTTGTCGAAGCAGTTAATTAGAAGTGGTACGTCAATTGGCTCAAATATTGCTGAAGCCAATGGCGCTATATCTCAAGGCGATTTTTCTGCTAAAATGTCTATTGCTTATAAAGAGTGTTTGGAAACTAAATACTGGCTTTCTTTGTTAAAAGACACAGGCTATCTGGAGGAACAAGCTTTTGATAGTATCTATAAAGATGCTGATGAAATTGGAAAAATTCTTTTTGCTATTCTTAAAACTACTAGAATTAGTGATTAGTGATTTGTAAATTAATGTTCAGGAGAAAATAATGGATTTACTCAATATTCCGGCAGCTTGGAAAGGTAATGATCTGATCAATTCTAAATACTGGAATTACCAACTTACTCCCGCAGAGATAGCAGAAATTGAAGCTGCAATTCAGAGTTTAAAAGGATCTGATCCTGAAGCGATTCAGTTTAATCAACTTAGAAAAACTCTCGAAGCGATTTCAGAAGAACTGGAAAATGGTAAAGGAGTTGTTCTGTTAAAAGGGATTCCTGTTGAGCAATATTCAGAAGCAGAACTCACAGAGCTTCACCTAACACTATGTAGACAAATGGGTATCCTGATTAGACAATCAAATATAGACTTTAATTCTCCTAGCCGGGAAACAACACAATTTGTCACCTACATCAGAGCAGAGGCGGCTTCATCTGGGGATGGGAAACAGTCTAATGATGCTTACAAACTGCATACGGATCGTTACGATGCCCTGAGTTTATTATGTGTTAAACAAGCCAGAGTGGGTGGAGAAAATGGTTTAGCGAGTGCCGTTACCATCTATAACGAAATGCTTAAATCTCATCCTAAAATTGCCGAAGAATTATTTCAAGGAATGCCCTGGCTTTTTGAGGGAGAAAACGGTTGGATTAGTTATCCAATATGGTATATTCACAATGGAAAGTTTACTACCCAACTTTCGAGTACCTATCCGCGTTTGAGTCAATTTGTTGAAGGAGCACCACGACTGAGTGAGAACCACAAAGAAGGTCTGGATTTACTACAAACTATTGGCAACAAAGTGGGGGTAACGCTAACATTAGAACCGGGAGATTGGCTAATGGTAAATAATCATATTGTTTATCATGCTCGATCTTCTTGGAAAATTGAGTCAGGAGACTATGATCGCTTACTTCTACGAGTTTGTTTCTCCCCGTCTAATAGTCGAGAATTGCCCGATACCCATGCTTTCAGAGCGATGTGGGGATCTGTAGCAGCAGGTCAACCCAGAGGCGGGTTTTTACCTAATCATAAACTTTCCCCCGACCAAGCGATTAACGAACCTTTGTCGGAAACCGAATCTTATTGGTTAGATCGGTACTTGAAAGTCAGATGGGTAGGAGTCCCGCAAACAAAATAAAGGAGTCAGATCAAAATCCGATTAAAATTATGGCGTTGCTGATTTTGGATCGGATTTTTTTCAAACTTTAATTAATAGTATTAAGCCCAAAAATCCCATGAATTTACTCAATGTTAAAGCTGCTTGGAAAGGTGAAGAACTGATAAATTCCCCGTACTGGAATTATAGATTGACCCCAGAAGAACTCGCAGAAATTGAAGCCTCGATTCACACTTTAAAAGGATCTGATCCTCAAACAATTCAGTTTAAGCAACTTAGAAAAACTCTGGAAGCGGTTTCAGAAGAACTGGAAAATGGTAAAGGAGTTGTTTTGTTAAAAGGGATTCCTGTCGAGCAATATTCAGAGGAAGAACTCGCAGAAATTTACCTGACACTTTGTAGACAAATGGGTAAGCCCGTGAGAGAATCCAATTCAAACTTTGATTCTCCGTGTCGAGAAACAAAACAATTTATTACCTATATCAGAGCAGAAGCACCGGATTCATCTCAGAAGGATAAACAATCCAATGATGCTTTTAAGTTTCATACTGATCGTTGTGATGTTAATAGCTTACTCTGTGTTAGACAAGCCAGAGAAGGTGGGGAAAATCGCTTGGCGAGTGCGATTACAATCTATCACGAAATGCTTCAATCCCATCCCGAAATTGCCGAAGATTTATTCAAAGAAATTCCCTTCTTTTTTGAAGCAGAAAATAATTGGATAACCTATCCTTTATGGTGTATTCATAACGGAAAATTCACAACCCAATATTCCAGTGCTTATGTTCGTTTGAGTCAATTAATAGCAGGTGCTCCACGACTCACTGAAAAGCAGAAACAAGGCTTGGATTTGTTAGAGGAAATTGGACTGAAAGTGGGGATCATGCTGAGGTTAGAACCGGGTGACTGGTTAATTGCTAATAATCATGTAATTTACCATGCCCGATCTTCTTGGCCAATTGAGTCAGGGGTTTATGATCGCTTACTTCTAAGGGCTTGGTTATCTCCATTTAATAGTCGAGAATTGCCGGACAAACCCGCTTTCAGAGCGATGTGGGGGGCTGTAGAAGCAGGTAAACCTAGAGGCGGATTTTTGCCGAATCATCCCACTCCTCCCAACCAAACAATTAAGGAACCCCTATCAGAAACCGAATCTTATTGGCTGGCTCAATATATGAAAGGGAGATGGAGAGGAGTGGATCAAATTAAATGATTGATCAACAAAGAAATCACCGAATTAATAATATTAAAACTTCACCCCGTCATCATTGTTATGGGATGGGTTTAGGCATTATTATTCTCGATGAATTGTATCCGGGTTTTCCCGGCGATACCCGCAACGCCAGTGCCTATCCTTTTCCGATTCAATATGAAATTGCTGAAGGTTTAGATGGGAAAGAATTATTGTTCAAAGCTGATAAATCTGCCTATTTGGAACCGATTAAAAAAGCCGCTAAGAAACTTGAGAAAATAGGATGTCGTGCGATCGCCGGAGAATGTGGCTATTTTGCTTACTTTCAAAAACAAATCGCGGGCTCTGTTAATGTTCCGGTTTTTATGTCTAGTTTACTACAAGTTCCCTTGGCTCAACAGTTGATTGGTGACAATCAAGTTGTGGGAATTCTTGTCTTTTCAAAAGATGTTTTAACCTCTGCCCATTTAGAATCTGTTGGCATTCAGACGAATAGTAATTATGTGATTGAGGGAATGTTAGAATCAGGTCGTTGTCCTGAAATTACAAACCTCTATATGTCACCCGACCCGCTATTACGAGGAGCTAACTACAATAAAATTGAACAGGAATTGACAGAATTTGCGGTGGATTTTTATCAACGTTATCCTAATATGGGAGCTTTACTGTTGGAATGTTCAGGAACTCCACCCTTTGCTCGTGCAATTCAACAAGCAATTAATCTTCCGGTTTTTAGTTGGGGAACACTATTAGATTATGCTTATTCTATTGCCGTTCATAGGGACTACTACGGGCATATTTAATCCCGACTAACCTCTACACGGAATGCTATATATCCTAGACCACTGAAAAACGGTTTAGTCCTGAAAAATTCACCCCAATCTACATGGAAAATCAAGTTGAAAGTCTCAATTCATTATCGGATCAAAGAAGAATTTTTCTACCCTTTGCATTCCTGTTAACGGCGCTGTTTGCCATTGGTCTAGCTCCCATTTTTATGAAATTTAGTATTAGCGAAATTAGTCCGAATGCGACAATTTTTAATCGCTTTTGGATTGCTAGTATTATCTTTGGAATTTGGGCGGGAATAAGAACTATCCGCAAAAATTTATCTAATGACCCGCCCTTTAAACCCGAAAAGCTTTACACCCCTAAAATAATAGGAATGCTGTTATTAATGGGTAGTTTGTTTGCAGCAATTCAACTTTTATGGGCTTGGTCACTGTCTCAAACCAGTGTTTCTAGTTCTGTCACTATTCTGCATGGTTTACGCCCACTTTTAACGGCTTTGGGAGGGTGGATCTTATTTAAGAATCGCTATGACAACAAATTTTTAATTGGCATGGCTATTGCCATTATGGGTGCTATTTTAATTGGATTCAATGACTTTTCGGACTCTATCAATAAGCTACAAGGAGACCTATTATCTGTACTTTCGGCAATTTTCTCGGCTTTAGAGTTGTTGACCATTGAGCATCTACTCACCCACTTTACAACTCAAACTTTAATGTTTTGGTGTTCTGCAATTGGTTCTTTAGTAACGATAATTGTCCTGATTATTACAGGTAATTCTTTTTTTCCCGTGTCATTACAAGGATGGTTCGCTGTCATTGGTTTAGCTTTGGTTTGTCAAGTCATTGGTCATGGACTGATTACCTATTCCCTCAACTATTTATCATCAGCAGTTGTAGCGGTTACTATGCTCCTTGATCCTGTGATTAGCACTTGTTTTGCATGGACAATCTTGAGCGAACAATTAAATATTTTAAATGGAATATTTTGTTGTATAGTTTTATTGGGTATATATTTGTCTCTATCGAGCAAATATGCGGTTAAAACAGAGCCAAACCCTAATTAATCAAATTTTAGATCGAGTTAAAAATTAAGGAGAAATTAATGGGTACAAACTTTGATGAATTGTCTGCTTCCCAAGACGCTATTGTGAGTTCACAAACAAACGGTCATGCTGACAGCATTTTAAAAATGTTGCGGTTGATCAATAGCAATAAAGACACCTTAAAAATGGATGACCTGGTGTTACTTTTGTATGGTCATTCCGCCTTTCAAAATCTCTATGCTGGCTGTGAACTTGGTGTATTTGAATTGCTCTGGAAATACCCCGATCTTTCCTTAGCAGAAATTAGTCAACATTTACAACTAGCCGACTATCCAACTAAAGCCTTATTGCTAGGACTAACAGCGTTAAAACTGATTCAAAAAGTTGACGATAAATATCGCAATAGTTTGGTAATACAAATGCTGTTCTTGGAAAACACTTGGAAAGAGTTCTATGATGTTGTTCTGTTTGAAGCCAAGATTGTTTATCTGGGATCTATCGATTATGTAGAATCTTTACGCCAGAATAAAAATGTGGGTTTGCGACAATTTCAAGGTCAAGGGCCTGATTTGTATAATCGCTTGCACGAAGATCCCGGTCTTGATAAAATATTCTATAACTTTATGGGTTCTTGGTCAAAATTAGTGAACCCTTTATTATTTGAAAAGGTTGATTTTTCTAACTTCCAAAATGTTGTGGATGTGGGAGGCGGAGATGCCACGAATTCCATTGCTTTAGCGAAAGCTTTTCCCAATGTCCATATTACTTTGATGGATATTCCTGACAGTTGTAAAATCGCTCAAAATCATATCGATCAAAATCAATTAACAGACCGCATTCAAGTGATGGGAACCGACATATTTGTTGATGAGTTTCCACAAAATCAAGATTGTTTTCTGTTTATTCATGTATTAGTAATTTGGTCTTTAGACAAGAATACAACATTGCTTCGCCGAGCCTATAAAGCCCTCAAACCCGGAGGTTCCCTGGTAATTTTTAACATGATGACATCCGATGCAGAAGATGGGCCGTTGATGGCTGCCCTTGATTCATCCTACTTTGTCTCCATTCCTCATGAGGGGGGTATGATTTATTCCTGGAGTGACCATGAACAATGCTTGAGGGATGCGGGATTCACTCAAATGCAGCGAATTTATTGTGATTTTTGGGCACCAAGCGGTATTATTCTCGCCACAAAATAGGCTTAGGTTGTTTGAAACTTTAACTCAGATTTAACTAATTTCGGGAATGTTTTTTGATTTATGAAACAGGTTGAAGGATTAAAAATTCCGGTCTGGTTACAGAGAATTCAATATATTACCAATCCGGTCGGTTATTGGGAAACTGCTTACCAAACCTATCCCGATGCTTTTTGGGCAAAAGGGATAGATTTTGGCAGTCCTTTGATGGTGTTTTATACACCGGAAGCCGCTCAACAAATTATTGAAAATCGCCATGGGGATTTGACCACGACTTCATTTAATAGTGAATTGAGCGCCATCTTTGGAGACAGTTCTTTTTTTATACTTGAAGGTGTTCGTCACCAACAGATGCGGAAACTGTTGATTCCCATGTTACATGGTAAACAAATTCAATCCTATGGTCAATTAATTTGCGACTTGGCTAACAATGTCATGCAAACCTTGCCAATTAATAAACCTTTTTCAGTATGGGAGGTGGCGCAAGATATATCCCTGCAAATTATGATTAAGCTCTTGTTTGGTTCCTATCAACAAGAACGCTATCAGCAGATTAAACAATTGATGATAGAGATGGTGAATCTATTTGCCTCCAATCTTGCTGGTATTCCTTTGTTTTTCCGGTTTCTTCAAAAAGATTTAGGGCCCGCTAGTCCTTGGGGAAATTTTCTCAAACAACGTCAGCAAATGAAGGAATTGATCTATAGTGAAATTGCCGAACGTCGCGCTCATTCTGACCCAGACAAACTAGATATTCTCAGCTTATTAATGTCGGCGACTGATGAACAGGGAAACGTCCTAACGGATGAAGAATTATTAGGTCAAGTTTTATCGTTGTTGTTTACAGGAAATGAATCAACAACTGCTTCTATAGCTTGGTCTTGGTATCGAGTTTACCGCGACTCTGAAATTCAAGCCAAACTATTAGATGAACTGAGAACTTTAGGAGATTCTCCCGACCCGCTTAATATTATTCGCCTTCCCTATTTGAATGCAGTTTGTAATGAGACATTGCGGATGTATCCTGTCACCATGTTTATGATTCCCAGAGTGGTAAAATCAACCACTGAAATCAACGGTTATCAGGTTGACCCTGGAATGTTAATCACGGTGGGAACTTATCTGATTCATCACCGCGAAGATATCTACCCAGAACCCAAAGTTTTTAAACCTGAACGTTTTTTGGAACATCGCTTTTCTCCCTATCAATTTCTGCCCTTTGGTGGGGGAATGCGAGGTTGTATTGGAGGAGAAATAGCCCTTTATCAACTGAAGTTAGCTTTAGCAACTGTTGTCTCTCGCTATCAATTAGAATTGGTAAATCAGCGACCGATTTATCCTCAACGCCGTAATACTATTTTAACCCCAATTCAGTTAAAAATGGTCAAGAAATAGACGGGCGAGACTCATTAGAGATTAATCCAACTTAAGTCATGATTTAAAAATTAGGATTAATTTACACCCAAATCAATCTTTACAAAAAGTGATTCAATCAGCATGAAAACTCAACCTGAACCGCAAAAAAGCAAGTCTCAGCGCAATCTTGCTTTGCTGACTCAAGAGAGGCAAAGACGATTAAAAGCGATGAAAACCAGTTTAATTGATCAGACAACTACGCCTTCATCCCAGCCTAAAAAATCTCAGAATCATTTCATCTTGACCCTGTTAGATTCTATTCCTATCCTGCGGCTATTGGGGCTCAGACAAACTGTTCACCCTAAAGATACATTAGGCGACAATGTTGAGAACTATCAAGCCTTGTTTCCCCCTGAAAAAATCCCGTTTGGAGTCAATGAGATTGACCAAGATTTTCTCAAGATTTGTCTCTATTATAAAACAGATTACTTTCAGCGTTCGGAAATATTTGTCTGTGATATTGTTCCTGCTTATGTACATATTGGTCTGGGAACTATTTGTACAAAAGACTTCAGGGCTATCGTTGATTCTGGAATGCAATACCGCGTGACAATTACCCGATGGAGACTGGGATATTTTGATCGCCTGAAGCTTTTATGGGCAGAATATTTACCCATCAAAGCTGTCTACATTTTTTCACTTTCAGCAGAAAACTTTTGGCACTTTTTATATGATTGCATACCCAGAATATACTCAACGATTTTGGCTAGACCTAATGAAAACTTAACGGTTCTTGTTCCTGACTCTCTACCCGATTCTTTTAGAGAATTATTAGCCTGTGTTCTTCCAGAAAATTTTGAGACAATTTATATCAAGAAAGGCTCTTGGGTTAAAGTAGACCGCCTGGTAATGCCCTCTTTTGTTAGTCGTTGTGAAAATGGATTTTTACCGCCCGAATATTACGAATATATTAGAAATTGTGTATTCAATAAATTTGACCTAACTCCCGTTCAAAACCCCACTGAACGCATTTATATTTCCCGTGCAAATGGGAAACACCGCAGAGTTATTAATGAAGATCAAATTATCCAATATTTAGCAAACTATGGATTTAAAACGGTTTTTCTTGAAGGAATGTCATTGCGAGAACAAGTAGAGCTTTTTACTAAAGCAGAAATTATTGTAGCGCCTCACGGAGCAGGTTTAGCAACAACTCTATTTTCAGGAAAAATTAAGATATTGGTTCTTTATCCAGAAAGTGCTCCCACACCCTTTTTCTTTACCCAATTTAAAGGACTGGGACAAGAGCATTATTTTATTGCTCATGATCAATTTGACGAGAATGCTGATTTTGAAGTAGATTTGTCAAAATTCAAACAGGTATTGCATGAACAGGTAATCATTCGATAGAATAACCAAGCTTTAATAAGGAGGGGTAAAACTTATGTGTAAGAAATAAACTATCTTCCTTTGATAAGATTTCTCTCCATTCTCCAGACTGACCTTTTCGGAAAAAACCACTAGCCCTGCTTGTTTCCGGGCCATGCTTAACCTCTAGATTTCTAAGATTGTTCAAAGAGCATTTATGAATCGCAACATCTATAGAACTGTCATCATAGTTTATCCCTAAGAAATCAGCAACAAGAGTTAAAATTTTTCCCGGTAAATGGAGTAAATCTTCATACTTAATTATTTCAATTCTATCTGGGTAAGTTTCCTGATGATTAAGAGCCATTTCAACATGAGTTCCCCAATTCCCATAATACTCAGGTACACTGGATCTGAGAAAATGGGAGAGTGAACCGATAAACCATTCATTACTTATAGTATAATGGTAATAAGATATATAAGCATCTCTCGGGTCTCGACATATATAAATAGTTTTTGGGAAAAGATAAAATAGTGGCCAATGTGTTTTCATCAATGAGCGTTTTGAAAGACGATTTAAGTGTTCTTTACGTCTCTGAATCTCTGGAACATAATCATCGATATTACGAAATGCGATCTCTACTTTTTGCTCCAATAAATTTGCGACCAAAAACCTAACCCAAGTGTTACCGCTCTTTGGGTATGAACACAAAAAAGTATCACTATCATATATTTTGCTAAGACCCAGTTTGAGCAAGTCATCATTACAGTCCATTTTAAGGCATCTCTATTAATTGCTATTTTTCTATCGGGGTTTGAAGCATTTTTTGACTCAGTTTTTGTCTAAGTATTGTTAACCAAAATATGTCTCACTTTAGACTGTTAGGTATTTGACAGGGTGACTAATTGAGCAATAGTTTACCATATATCAAGGCTTCTGGGGTTTAATTGTGCAAGTTATTTATTTTTCATTCCTTAGCGACAACTTTCTCTGGCAAAACGGGTAACTTAGACTCAAAGTTTTCTAGCATTGCTACTCCCATCAAGTAGGTAGCTTTTACGACCATAAACAACGAGAGTGCCAATAACAAAAGATGATTATTTTGCCAATACCATGCGCCTCCAGCTAGGGGTAAAAACCCGATTAAAGCTCCGGCTATAGCAGCATTACGAAGATATTTTCCTTTTCCTAAACCCGCAAAATATCCATCTAATATCTGGGAAATACTATTAAAGCCCAGCAACAAAAATAACCAAGGAACATAGGATTGAATTTGCTGTGTAACTGCATCTGAGTTAGTTAATAGACCAAAAATTGTTTGCGGAAATAAAACACTGATGACCGCAATTCCCAGTCCCATCAGCAAGCTAGTTACCAAAGCAATTTGTACTAAGGGCAGAAGTCTTTTCTGATCATCTTGGCTACTGAAGTTTCCGGCTAGGGTTTGTGTAGCATATCCGATGCCTTCAACGATAAAAAAGCTGAGGATTGCCATTCGTAGAAACAGAGAATTTTCGATTAAAACGACAGTTCCCATTGTAGAACTAAGGTTAGTAAAGACTGCAAAAGTTGACACCGTGGCTAAAGCTCTAATAAAAAAATTACTATTGAGGGTAAACGTGGCTTGAAATGCTGAAATGTTCCCAAGTTTTTTAATAGACTCTTTTACGGCTTGCCACTGAATTCCCTGACCAACTAACATTAAGCTCAGAAATAACATCAGATATTGACTCGCTGCTTGAGCGATTCCCGCCCCTGCACTTCTCCTGTCCCAGTGAACAATCAACAGATAATCAAGCAATATATTAGCCGTGTTACCAACAAAAGATAACAATAATACTTTACTACTCATTTCCCGGCCTAAAAACCAACCGACCAAAACAGAATTGAGTAAAACCGCAGGAGCACCCCAAATACGAGTATTAAAATAGGCAATTCCTGAAGCTTTGACTTCTAAAGATGCACTGGTTATGTTATACCAAAGCAGTTGTAGGGGATACTGTAATGCTAGAACGATTAAACTAATTGCTAAAGCAATTAAGCCATTTCGTAGTCCAACTAACACCATTTCCTCTGGGTCATCCCGTCCAACAGCTTGAGCAGTTGGGCCAGTCGTTGCCATGCGTAAAAAGGAAAAAACGGTATAGATATAGCTAAAAAGGGTTCCATATAGGGCAACTCCCGCTAAATAATCAAGTTGATCTAAATGACCTAAAAAAGCTACACCAATTAAACCCGATAGCGGCAAAATAATATTAGAAAGTACGTTAATAATTGCCAGTCGAAAAAAGCGCGGAAAAAAATCATACTGGTTGGGAAAAGTTAGATTCATGAATAACCTGGAATTGTTAGCTGAAAGTCTGAAATTAAGGAAAATTACCCCAGTTTATTCGATAGGTGCAAGATATGAACGTATCTAAATCAATCAAAAAAATGGGTGATAGAAGAAGATGACGTATGAGATCTATAATAGGCTATTTGTTAATGGATCAGTGCTAGAGACAAGATCTTTTTCAATTTTAAGGGATCTACCCAGGTTTGGAAATCTTTACTCATATTTTCACCAAAAATATGCCAATGATTATGCCCCATGAAACCCGAAATAATCCGAGAGGAATGATGCCAATATTGTTTGTTGTAAATTTCAATAATAGTTGCCCCTGGGTGACAAAAAATTTGATTATACATCCCCGCCCCGTGACCACCCAGAATCACTTCAGCCTCAGAAAATACTTTGATTTGATCGGCAAAACTCAGAGTTTCACAGAATACTATTTCAAAATTATAGTCTTTCAAAATTAACATAATCTCAGCTTCATTTATAATTCCTCGCAAAGAATTAGAGCGAGAAATATAAATTCTGCGAGGAGTAAAACGATTACTTTTATTGTCGGAAACTGAAGACAGCAATCTATTCCGCATCGTTAAAAGATGGGTTTTGCTGGGTCGCCCATTATCTTGTGCTGCACGACAAAGAATTAATTTTTCAACTGTCAGGCTGTTCCCTTCTAGTGGAATAATTTGCTCTTCCTGAATTCCTAATAACTTGAGAGAATCTGTTACAAATTTGGGAGAGTTTTCGGGAATAATAAATCTTAAATCACTGCTTAATGATTCTAATAAAGCCAGCTTTGGCAGAGAATCCATCAACCAATGAGCATAATTTAACGCATGATCAGATAAAAGCGATACATAACTCCCAGAAAGAATTGGGAAACTATTAAAGTTTTCTTGAATTTGTTCCCAGTTTAAATACCGATCTATTTTCTGACCATGAACAGATTGACTGAGAATTTCAAAATTAGATGTGACAACTAATCCATTATGGTTGAGAACTGTGGCGTGTGGGATCTGACATATAAATGTTTCATAAATTTCATGAGATGTTACACAGTAAAGATGATAAAAGTGTTCTTCTCGTGGGATTTGACTAGGATATAATCGGGAGTAAAAAGCATGATTAAGAAGTTTTCCCCAACTCTTAATAATATAAAGGATATCTTGCTCAATTGTGTTTGAAGGTTTGTGAATCTGGGTGATAGTTGTTTCAATCACCTCAAACAGCCATCCATTGCTTTTAGCTAATTCCTTTAAGTCGGAATTAATCCTGAAATCCGATGGTTTTGAAACTCTGAATAAATTAAATATGGGTTTCAATAGGGTCTCATTCATTTTTCAAAACCTGTACTAAATTGACGGGACAGACTCATGGCAATCAAAAATAAAATTACCATCTCATACTTAAAAAAATACAAAGAAATGATTTTCTAAAGTTTCTGTAAGAGATATAATAACATACGAGCTACTAGATTTCAATTCGATGCTTTTCAGAAAGGTTGCGTTTACTCAAAAAATTAAAAAATTGGACTATTATTCGGGTCTAATTAGTTTTAGAAGGGTAAAATTAATAATCACAAACTTTTTGGTGTCACCCACCCTACGGTTAGAAATCTTAATCGCTGAATTAATATTAGTTTTTATAATTTAGGTTCTTAGATGTCTTGAGTTTGGATTCTGATCAAATTGCGTAGCCAGATTTGAAAGGGAACATGATCAGAATGCTTAGACCAAATTTGCATATAGTTATACTTACCCAAATCAATTGGGGGGTCAAATATGGTGACCCCAGCTATACTCGCAAATATCAAAGCAATCCGACGGGGTAAAGTCAAAATCATATCGGTTTGACTAACAATTAGAGCCGCAGATAGGAAATGGGGTAACTTTAACCTGACTCGACGTTCGACTCCCAATTCTTCTAAAATGCGATCAACATGACTTTTAGATGATTTCTTAATTGAGTTAATTGGTAAGCCTGTAATCGTAATTAAAACGTGGGGCCAAGCAATATAGGATTCCAGAGTAATACCTTTTTTAATAATAGGATGTTCTACCCTGACGACCGAGACAAAATCCTCCGTAAATAAATTTTGATATCCAAATTCATTGGTTTCATCTAGGTCTACTATCCCCAAACCGAGATCAATCTCTCCATTTTTGAGCCGATCCAAAGTTTCAGGATGCCAATCATAACATTCGATATCAAGATAAGGATTCTTAAAAGAAAGTTCTCTTAAAACGGATGGTAAAAACCAAAGCGGAAAATATCAGAGCCAGACTAATTACTAAGAGAAATAAAGAGAATTTTTAAGTCAAAAGATTAAATTGATCCTTACCTCCGTCAAGCTTAAACTTGCTTTGACGGAGGTTTCTCAATTCACAGAAACCTGATTTTGTATCCAAACACTAAGAATTTAGATTAACAGATTTAGGTCTATTTGCTTAATATCGATTTGCTGCATATCTATAATTAAAAATATTCATGTAGCCAAGATACAAATTTCCAAATTTCATAGTAAAATTCCGAAGCACAGGTAAAAGTTGTTTGAATTAAAAAAACACAACTTTTTTGGGAATAATGAAATAGATGAAACTGATGTTGATAAAGATAGAGGATTTTTGGTTCTCTAAAAACAACATTTTGTGCTTTCAGCTACGTTTCTATCATAAACCCAAAATATCCCAAAAAACCGAAACTTACTTAGCATAGGGTGAATGTTAACCAATGTCAGACATTACTAATGTTTTAGCGATCGCAGTAGGTGCAGTTCCTGGAGCACTATCTCGGTATCAAATTACTGAATGGACGAAAGCTAAATTAGGGCCGAAATTTCCCTACGGAACATTTATCATTAATTTGACGGGATGTTTAGCGATGGGTTTCTTTTTCACCATTTCCAAAGGAATTACAGGT
>CAITND010000150.1 GCA_903893625.1 uncultured Oscillatoriales cyanobacterium | reverse complement strand
GTTGTCGGCTTGGTTGGTTAATTAATTGCAAAAATCAACAAGTTGAGATTTACAGAATTGGTAAAGAAATAGAAGTTTTAGATATTCCTAATAGTATTTCAGGTGAAGATGTCTTGCCAGATTTTGTGCTGAATATGGAACAAATTTGGTAGTTTATTTGGAATCATAACCACTAGAGTTATTAGATGGCGATCGCTTGCTGATTTTATCAGAGGCGATCGCTTTTTTGATCAAACAGGTCAGCCAGAGAACAAAACAACCCTAAATCTAGGTGCTTAATAGCTTAACTAACCTTAACCGCCGTGGGAGTATGTTCTGTAACTAATTTCCGAAATTGTTCTCCCTCCAAGGTTTCAATTTCTAACAGTAATTCCACCAAATTATCAATTAACATTCTGTTTTCACGAACCAGTTTTCGGGCTTGTTCATAACAGTCAAAAGCCAGATCTCGAATCAAATGATCAATTTTTGTCGCCACTTCCTCAGAATATTCCGATTGAGAAGGAAATCCTCGACCTAAAAATACTTCCGCCGAGGGACTTTCTAAAGCCACTAAACCCAATTCCGACATTCCATAACGAGTCACCATTTCCCTGGCTAAATTCGTCACCGTTTGAATATCATTACTGGCTCCAACAGTTACTTCCGAATCCCCAAAAACCTCCATTTCCGCCGCCCGTCCGCCCAAACAAATCGTAATTTGATCAATTAACCAGGATTTTGTATATAATCCACTATCGACCATTTCTTCATTAAACATTTGTTGAGCAAAACCGCCAATTCCCCCAGAACGCGGAATAATTGTCACCTTATTTAACGGATCAGAATTCTTCAACAACGTCATTAATAAAGCGTGCCCGATTTCATGATAGGCAATCAAACGCTTTTTCTTACTATCTAATAACGGTGTTAAAACTAACCCAATCGTAATCCGATCAATCGCATCATCAATTTCTAAAGGTGTAATTGCTTCCTTACGACGTCGGGCGGTTAAAATTGCTGCTTCATTGAGTAAATTCGCTAAATCTGCACCGGATAATCCCGGAGTCCGACGGGCGATCGCATCTAAAGAAACCTCCTCCGATAACTTCTTATTGCGGGCGTGAACTTTGAGAATTCCTAAACGACCATTAAACGTGGGTAAATCTACCATCACTTGCCGATCAAATCGACCCGGACGTAATAACGCCGCATCTAAAACATCAGGACGGTTTGTGGCGGCAATTACAATAATTCCGGTATTGCCTTCAAACCCATCCATTTCTGTTAATAATTGGTTCAGGGTTTGTTCGCGTTCATCATTTCCCCCGCCAATACCAGCGCCGCGTTGACGTCCGACCGCATCAATTTCATCAATAAACACTAAACAGGGGGAATTTTCCTTGGCTTTTCTGAATAAATCTCTCACCCGTGAGGCGCCGACCCCAACAAACATCTCCACAAATTCTGACCCGGAAATACTAAAAAACGGAACCCCGGCTTCCCCTGCAATGGCTTTAGCTAACAGAGTTTTTCCCGTTCCCGGTGGCCCAATTAACAATACCCCTCTGGGAATTTTAGCCCCAATTGCCGTAAAACGTTCCGGTTGTTTCAGGAAAGTAACAACTTCTTGCAGTTCTTCCTTAGCTTCCTCAATTCCGGCGACATCTTCAAACAGTATCCCGGTTTTCACCTCCATTTGGAATCTGGCCCTGGATTTGCCAAAATTCATGGCTTGGCCCGATGCCTGGGTAGACCGTCGCAGAATCATTAATAAAAACGCCAATACGCCAAAAATAATTAGCATATTGATAATTAACCCCGTCGCCGCACTATTATCGGCCGTAGGGCTAACTTCATACTCGACATTATTCGCCCGAATTTGCTGCATTAATTCCGGGTTCTGTTCAAACATCGAAACCAGATACACCGACGAGGGCTGTTTGTCTTTGTCTGCCTTCAAGGTGACTTTGGCCATTTGCCGCGAGGGATCTTCTTCAATTTTTTGGACATCCCCAGCCTCAATTTTCTGCAACAGTTTACTATAGGTTAGGGTGTTTGGGGTATTATTGGCGAATGCGGGAGTCCCCAACAGTACACTCTGGGCAATGATCCAACTGCCTAAAATTCGCCCGAATCGTTTCCCCATCATGGTTTTTTCAGGGATTATCTGTTTGGCATCTAACCATCCCATCCCGGCTTTGATCCAAGACCTCTTCATATAACTCTACCTTTTCCTGTTGCACTTCCTACGTCCCAACTGTTAAGACAGTGGGGGTAAATCTAGTTTAACGCTCCGACGTTGGGATGATCGGTCAAGAGTGGAAATATTAGATTTAGCCGAGTGAAGGTTTCACAGCTAATTGTTGACGACTTCACTCTTACAGGGATATAAAAAGGTTTTATGAGATCGTCAGATTGAAATGGAAGAAAGAACAATCTTGATCACAACCAAGACATACCCTGCAATCAGTGAGACATACAGAGAGATAGTATGTACTGCGGGTATCCTTCTGGATGACAACGAGCAGCCTATTGAGTGGATTCGTATTTATCCTATACGCTTTCGATATCTAGAGTTTGATCGACGCTATCCCCGTTGGTCAATTATTAGGGCAAAAATTGAGAAAAATGATAAAGATTCAAGACCAGAAAGCTATAGGGTTGATGACTCTTCTATTGAAATCATAAGAAAAATAGCAACTAAAAATAACTGGGAAGAAAGAAAATCTCTTGTATTACCTTTGCAGTTTCGTTCTATTCAGGATATTCAAGATCAGGGGAAGTCTTTAGGGATTATAAAACCAAAACGTATTTTAAAGTTTTTCTTTAAAGAAGGAAATCGGGAATGGAAGCCAAAACAACAAGCTATATTAGCTGAACCAGAAGCTAAACAATTAAATCTACTTGATCTAATAAACAATGAAAACCCAAAAGAGAACTAAAAAATCAAAATTAAACAAGGGGCTTATCCTAACTTTTGGATATGGAAACCGAAAAAACCATGATCAATTCTTAGAATACCTGGACAAGTATCAGGTTAATTTCGTAATCGATGTCAGAATAAGTCCCCGTGCTTGGAGCTATAATTGGCACAGGAATAAATTAGAGGAAGTCTGTGAAACTCATAACGTCCAATACATTTCTAAAACTGCTTTAGGCAATACATCAGGCAAGCAAAACTGGATTCCACCCAACCCAGAAGAAGCAGAGTTCGCGTTAAAAGAAGTTGCAGAACTCGCTGAAAAAGGAACGGTTTTATTGTTGTGTGCTGAAATGAATTTTCATCGATGTCATAGAACTGATGTTGCCAGCCAACTTAATAAATTAATTTCTAATAGCCAGATTGAACATCTGGAATAAACTGCTGTGATATAATTCCAAAATCAATAGTTGAGAAAGGCATCTATGAGAGTTTAAATTAAAGCTAAAACAGAAACAGGTGATCCCGAACCCCCTGTTAATTTTAAAATACCGATAATTAAGGTAATTCCAGTGGCGGGAAGTTGATCAAGATTTGTCAAGTTCTCTAACACAAAACCATTGTTTTTTAAAATCAGTTTATTAGTTGTAAAACCATCATCAAAACCCGGATCAACGCCATGAGTATCAATTCCTACTCCCCTAATATGCCTCTGTTCGATTAAAAATTGAGTCGCCTCACTTCCAAACCCTGGAAAGTGCAGTTTTCCCTGTTGATCAACATTCAAAAAAGCTACAGGATCATGCCATTTTTCTTGCCAACCTGTATAGAGTAAAACCATACTATTTTCAGGAATAATCTGATGCTGTTTTTCCCAAGCTTCAATATCATTTAAAGTTAAAATTGAATCAGGATCTAAGGTAGTTTTTTCTCGAATATCAATCACAACGGCGGGAAGAATACAAGACTCAGGGGAATATTCATCAATTCCGATTCCATCTTCATAAAAACTTTTGGGAGCGTTCAAATGAGTTCCGCTATGTTCTCCCATAGAAAATCCTCTTAAATAATATCCTGATGTTGAAAAATCCGCAACGGTTTCTATTTGAACCGGAGGATCACCGGGCCATAAAGGAATATTAGGATCAATATTATGAGTTAAATCAATAATTTTGCGGTAATTAATTGTTTTCATCATTTTAATTGGGTGTTAGGTTTCGGGTTTAGGGACACCCTACTTAACAACTTAACAACTTAACAACTTAACAGGCAAGATGCCTGTTCCACACTTCTTTCATCTTAACCTTGAGTTCTAATCCATTCATTCAAACACTTATAAATATTAACTAATCCTTGAAAATGCGATCGCGGAGAACGCCCATACAAAAAATCATGAATACTAATTTGATAATTCTGTTGGACTGCTAAATCCAACCACAAATTATTATAGGCTTGTCCTAGAATATAGTCAGGAATGATGTTCGCATAGTAAGAGAAACTATCTAAGCAGGTATTAAAAAACTTTTTTCTTCCTTGATATTTTAAATAATTGAGACGAGGTTGAAAAGCCGTTAAATTTTCTAAGGCTGTATGCAGAGTATCTGCCAAAGATTCGGGATCAAATGCAGATAATAATCCTGATTCTGGAGGAACTATTTCATCTTCACCTCTTGCGTATTGATTCAACTCTTGAAAACAAATCACCGGAATATTACAACTCATTGCTTCTGAAAGACTCCGATTTTTTCCTTCTAAAAGAGAACCCAGGAGGCAAACTTTAGACCGAGAATAATAGAGGGGCATTTCTTGATAATAGTCAACCTGGGAAATAACCTGAATAGAATCTAAAGAATTGACTAAAATATTTTTAATTTTTTGCCATTCTAATTGAGCTTCTCCACTGAGTAAATGGATAGAATTTAGGTCAAAATAATGCTCTAAAATTAATGTCATTTTTAAGAGTTTATTATATTTCTTTCGATAGATTTTTAACGCCTTGGCAATTACAGGGAGATTATTGACAGGAGACAACCGAGACACACACAAAACATCAATATCTTTGATGTTAATAGGCTGAGGTGCAATTAAATATTCATGAATAAAATCTGAATCAGAAACCGGAATTAAAACTTTATTTGCCCGTTGCGGATAGGTTTTTCTAAACCAATCTGCACGGGATAGATTATGATATAAACAGGAATAAGCATCGGCGGTATTAGACCAAGGGTAGGAACACCACTGAGAATTAGCCATTGAAAAGAAAAAATCGGAAAGTTGAGGTAAAAGTTTATTTAATAAATCTACGGATTCACTAAAATAAAATCCTTTAATAAATTTACCTTCATAGAATAAAGGCGGAAGAACAACAGAAAAATTAACGCTTTCAAACCGATCTGCTTCTTGTTCAAAAATTTCATTTGTCCAGCTATCTAAATCTGAGTAAATTTCTTCTAAAGGTTTATCAATTTGGGGATTATTAAAGTATTGGCTTTGACGCTGGTAGTTTCCGATTCCCATAATGTTTTATCAATTTTTTTATTGAGAAGGTGGGCAGAGCCCACCCGACTTTATTGGAGTTAAAAAGAATGTTGGTTTAACCAATTCAAAATAATAGGATTCACTTGTTCAGGACGTTCATCATGGGGACAATGACCTGTATTTGGAATTGAAATAAACTCAACAGATTCACTAATTTTAGCTAAATCTTGATAAATTTTTGCCCCTGTAATCGGTGTCCAAGGATCAGTTTCTCCCCAAATAATTAATAACGGTTTTTGAATATGGGGTAATAATTCTGAAGGATGGGGGCCAGGAGGGGCGGTTAAAATAGAAGCAAAGACTTGTTGAGCACCAATATCATTGGAAGGAGTATATAATAGCTCTATTAATTCCTCAGTAATCGCTTCTTGATTGCCATAAACTTGTCGTAATGTATTCCGAATTCGATGCTTTTGTCGAACTTGATTAAATATAAACGACCCAATTATAGGAGAACTAACCAATTTTGTGAATAATCCCATGATCATTCGTAGGGGTAAATTCAATTCTTCGGGGCGATGATTTAATCCTCCTGCACAATTGAGTAAAACAGCCCCAGAGGAAATTTCAGGATGCTGGGCAACCATGATTAAACTTAATAATGCCCCGATAGAATTACCAATAAAAATAGCGGGTTGTTTAATATTTTCTGCCCAAAAATCCGTCAGTAATTCTTCCCATAATTCTAAACTATAATCCAGAATAGGTTTAGCAGAAGCACCAAATCCTAATAAATCTAAGGCAAAAACGCGATATCCTCCCTCGGCTAAAACGGGAATATTATGACGCCAATGTCCAATAGACGCACCAAACCCATGAATCAGGACAAGGGGATGTCCACTTCCCTGAACGGTGTACTGAATTTGATGTCCTTTCCATGTCCAGGTTAGGGGTTCAAATAGGGTTGTTGCTGTTTTTGGGGGAGTGGTTGCTGTCATTGTATGAAGATTTGTAAACGCTATATTTATATAATAGATGAATTTGATGGAGAACCCCACCCTAACTTTTTTGTCGAAAGAGACTAATATATATTGTTGATCAAAAAAGGCAGGGCTGTTTGATTATCTCTTAGAAATTGTATGACCTAACCCCCCAACCCCCTTCCCTACAAGGGAAGGGGGAGGAATAAGTATTTTTAAATATCTGGGAGATTTAAGATCGAGAATTCTTCTCCCCTCTCCTTGTAGGAGAGGGGTTGGGGGAGAGGTAACACGAAGTTTGTGATCGAAAATGAAACAGCCCTGGGGCTTTTTCCAGGGGGACTTTGAAGTCGAATTCCCTCCTTGTTAATGGAGGTTAGATATTCATTTGCTATTAATTCGACGCAAATTTAACACATCACTGATGTTTTTAACTTGGGTACAAGTGCGTTCAAATTGCTCTTGATCGCAAATTTCAATTCCTAACTCAATTAACGCGGGCGCATCGGGAAATGTTTTAACTTGAGCGCTACAAACGTTAATATTATTATCTTTCAATCGGGAGAGAATATCATTCAAAACTCCCACCCGATCTAAGACTTCAATTGAAATATTGACCGCATAGGTTTGAGGACGTCCGCCATGCTGATAATTAGGATTCCAACTCACAGGAACAAAGCGTTCTCCCTCAACTGTTAAGGTATTAGAACATCCTTGTTGATGAATTGAAATCCCTTTTGTTCGAGTCACAACACCAATAATTGGTTCCCCTGGAATCGGATTACAACACCCAGCAATATGATAGAGTAACCCTTCTACACCCGTAATTGGAGAATTACTCGGAGAAGAAGAGGGAAGGGGAGAAGCCGAAGGTAGATTAGGAACTTGTAAAGAAGTGGTGGTGAGTTCTTGGGAAACCGTTTGAATTTGACTTTGGGATTTCACCACATCCCGCAGACGATTGACGACTAAATTTAAGGTGATTTCCCCATAACCTAATGCCGCTAATAAATCATCAACACTGTGATAATTACAGCGCTTGGAAACGGAAAGCATGGGTTCAGATTTGAGTAGGGATTCAAAGCCATTTTTCCCCATTTCTTTTTCTAATAATTCCCGTCCCCGGGCGATATTTTCATCTCGGTGCGATCGCTTATACCACTGACGAATTCGGTTTTTAGCCGTACTGGTTTTAACGAAATTCAACCAATCTAAACTGGGGCGAATATTTTTCTGGGTTAATATTTCCACAATATCGCCATTTTTCAGAGGCGTATCTAAGGGAAGAATTCGATCATTAACTTTTGCTCCTTTACAATGATTTCCGACTTCACTATGAATGCGATAGGCAAAATCAACGGGGGTGGCTCCATGAGTTAATGCCATCACATCCCCTTCTGGGGTAAACACATAAACATCATCAAACTCTAAATTACTTTTAACACTTTCGAGATATTCTGTAGCATCTTTTAAATCAGTTTGCCATTCCAATAATTGCCGTAACCAGGTGAATTTATCATCCATTCCGGTGACTTGACCCATATTGGAATTGCCTTTTTCTTTATACTTCCAATGGGCAGCAATCCCATATTCAGCAATATGGTGCATTTCTACGGTACGAATTTGGACTTCAACGGGTCTTCCGGTATTGCCAATAACGCCCGTATGTAAGGACTGATAACGATTAGGTTTCGGCAGTCCAATATAATCTTTGAAACGTCCGGGAATCGGGCGAAAGGCGTCATGAACAATCGCTAAAGTTCGATAACATTCTTCATTGGTTTCAACAATTACCCGCAAGGCAGCAATATCATAAATTTCATGGAACTGTTTCTGTCTCTGGTTCATTTTTTTATAAATGCCATACAGATGTTTAGGCCGTCCACTCACTTCATAACATTTGATTCCCCCTTTCTCCAGTCTGTCTCGCAGAACCTGAGCGAGTTCGGCTAATTTTTCTTCTCGAATTACTCGCCGATCAGAAACTAATTCTTTAATATTTTTGTAAGCTTCTGGCTCTAAATATTTAAAGGATAAATCTTCTAATTCCCATTTAAACCGACCGATCCCTAAACGGTTGGCTAAGGGGGCAAAAATTTCACGGGTTTCTAAGGCAATACTGCGCTGTTTATGTTCAGGTAGAAAATCCAACGTTCGCATATTATGAAGTCGGTCAGCGAGTTTAACCACAATCACCCGAATATCTTTCGCCATCGCTAAAAACATTCGGCGGAAATTTTCTGCTTGGCGTTCTGTGGTGTTGGAAAAATTAAATTTAGACAGTTTGGTGACTCCTTCGACCAGATGACGAACTTCGGCCCCAAAATGCTGTTCTAATTCTTCGGAAGTGACATCAGTATCTTCAATAATGTCATGGAGAAAACCCGCCGCTACCATGGCGGAATCTCCACCTAAATACCGCAATAAACCCGCTACGGCAATGGGATGATTGATATAAGGTTCTCCTGATTTGCGATACTGTCCTTGGTGCAATTGATAGGCAAATTGAAACGCCCGCACAATTAAATCACCGTTTGTGGTAGGCGGTGTATCGGATTTGACTAGAGCCGTCGAGATCTCCATACACTGTTGCAGCCAGTCAGGAATGCTACATTCATAGTCAAGGTCAGTCTTAGAAAGAATTTCAATATTCATGATAGTTACACCTAAAGGGTAATAATACTGATAAAATGATCTAGCAATCGAGAGTTATGTATATTTTTATACCAGTGGTAGGGATAAAAATTCTAGCTGGTGAAACGGGTAAGTTTCACGGACTTGATTGAGTTGCGATCCGCGCTTTCACTCCGGGGAGTAAACTGCACTTAACAGAACAATAGCATTCTCTTGAACTCCGCTTAACCTTCACTGAGGAGCAGGTCTGGAGAACAGGAGGAACCGCGAATCTCCCTCAAAATCGGCATTTGGTCTTGGGGGTATAGCGATCGGATTTTACTAAACCTCTGTTGAATCAAGCCTGAATACTTGTCTATTATTTAATAATATAGACAAATTTCTTAACATTATGTTATCAAAATCTACTTGTCAAGCGATCGCCCAGTTCCAAAACACCTTAAAACAGCTTCACACCACCGTGATCTCAGTTCCTCTTGATCTTAGCTGTTTAAAACAAACTTTTAAACAGGTAAAAGTTACCTTTCAAACTCAAATTATGGGGATCAATGAGTGTGATTTTGATCCCCCTGTTGAGTCTATAATTCAATCCTATTTAACCGAAACTCATAAACAGATGCGACTGTTAGAAATGGATCTGAAATTTTTGCAAGCGTCCTATCAACCCTCTACCCTTAACAGTCGCCTCACCCCGATTCAAAATCGCCTTAATACTTTGTTAAATTATTGTGAAGATATTTTAGGACAAGGGGTAGGGGAAGTAGGGAGAGCAGGGGGAGCCACCGTCGGAGTAGGGGGAGTAGGGGGAGTAGGGGGAGTAGGGGGAGTAGGGGGAGCAGGGGAAGTAGGGGAGAAATGATTAATTAGTAATATTATTAACGATGAAAACTTACTATCAAACCTTTTTAATTCGAGATTGGCAACCGCAGGATCGTCAGGAAGCGGCGAATTTAATTGCTTCTATTTTAATCGAATATGGTTTAGGATGTGAACCTTGTGGTGCAGATGTGGATGTGTATAAAGTCGAGAAATATTATCAACAGTAGGAAAATTTATATTATTAGAATTAGAAAAAAATATTAAAGCAAAAGGGTTTAAACAAATTTGGATTGAAACAGCAACGGTATTAAAAGAAGCGGTACAACTGTATGAACGTTATGGATATGAACCGACAACGGGAGTTGAAACCCAACGGTGTGATTTGGTTTATAAAAAAGTTGTTAATTCGTGATATTTTGTGGTTTTTGTCCCTAATTTATCAAGCCATTATAAAGGGAAAAATTGAGGCGTAAACGCCTCACAACGAGTTAGGAGTTAGGATTAAAGAGTTGGAAAATTTGCCGACAAAAGAGTTTTAATTTTTCAGCAGATTCGGCTTCCGGCTGGGTTTTGCCGACAAAATTCCAATTTTCAATGGTAGAGACTTTCCACTGTTGTCCTTGGTGATCATATCCGGCTGCTTCCACACCAATAACACGGCGAGTTTTATCAAGGGGGTCATGATAAAACCGAATTTCAATTAAAATACAACGACTTTGCAATAACCGACTGCGACCGGGAAAGTGAAAACCAATGTCGATAGAATCAGGATCAACCAATTCCCTCGTCTCTGGGTCATTTGTCCATGGTTTAAGATCTACCCGTGCATCGGGAAATTGAGCTTTAAATAAAGTCACAACCGAGGCAATTTTGCTGGCAACCACCACGTTATTCGCCTGTTCAGCAGCATTCACGAAACCACCCTCCTCCAAAACAACAGTCTGAGCGTCTTTAATTTATGGTAACTACAGTTGATTCCCCAAAGACTGTTAGCCGTAAACACTCACCTGAAATTCTCCCATAGAGGCCCAAAGCTTGAATAAAAAGTCTACTTTTGAGACTGATCTGAGCATAAACGGTCTGAACCCTGATTTGATCACCAAAAAATAGAGTTGTTTCATCAAGATGGTGATAGAAACCGTGAGTAAAGTTTTGCAAAAATCCCAAGGCAATGTGGGAAAATTGTTAATAGTTGATGATAATTTAGAGATCTTAGATTGGTTGCGTACCGTATTAGAACCTTGGGGTTTACAATTGATTTTACTGGATGATCCCCAGCAATTTTGGATTACCCTAGAACAATCTAATCCCGACTTACTGATTTTAGTCGTCTTGAACGGAGTCAACTCAGACGCAAAATTGTTGCCCAATGTTATGTTTCCTGTAAATCTAACCCGAATCAACTCAAAATTGAATCGGAGATGTCTGTATATTAATTTATTTTTCACCTATGACTATTTCAGATGTCGTTCCTCCGTTTCCTAATCCCAGATATCAAGTAATCTATCCCTCAACTTGGGATACACGATGGCAAATTAATCAACTCTTAGGGGTGATTCACGATCTGATTCTGATTCTGGATTGTGAACATCAAGAAATTCAGGTTTTACCCACTCAAGCGCCTGCTAATTTTACCGATCAATTCAACTGGGTTGAGTTCATTTTAAAACAGTTACAAAAACAGGATCAATCCTCTGAATCGATTTTGACTATTCAAGAGGTTTTAGCCAGTCAAACCTCCCGTCAAATTATTTATCAATGCCATCGGGATCAAAAAGACTATCATTTTTTAGTGGAAATTTATCCCTTATCAACAACAGCAGTGATGGCGGTGGGAAAGGATTTAAGTCAATGTCTAGCGGTGCAAAGTGTTCTACAAAATCCCGATCAAAAACTCGATTCCCTAACCTCAACCCCAAGATTGAAAATTACCCAAGAATGCTTAAGAAGGCAAATTGAAGAACGACAACAAATTGAAATTCAACTTCAAACTCGAAAAACAGAGTTAGAAACACTAATGGATAATGCCGGAGATTGTATTGTCCGAATTGATCAAAAATTGCGCTATCTTTACACCAACCGTCAAGTCGCTTTGATACTAGGAATTCCTCAACAACAGTTGCTTGGAAAAACTAATCGAGAATTAGGTCTTCCCCCATCGATTTGCCAACCGTGGGATTTCCACTCTCAACAAGTATTAAATACAGGTCAACCCCAACAATTTGACTTTGACTTGGAAACTCGTGAGGGATGGCGGTCATTTCAAACTTTAATTGTACCTGAAATACAACATCAGGGGGAAGTCAAAACTCTCTTAGCAACAACACGAGATATTACCCAACAAAAACGCGCCTTAGCTGAACTGCAACAACAAAATCAATTCTTAAAATTATTAACGGAAATTACTTTAAAAATCCGGCAATCTTTACAACTGAATTTAATTCTAAAAACAACAGTTGACGAGGTGCAAAAGGTCTTAAATGTTGATCGGGTGATTATGTTAAAATTGCATCATCAGAGAGGAGGAACCGTTGTTCAAGAAGCCGTGTTACCGCAATGGTTATCTCTATTATCTCAGACTATTTATATTCCTGAGTTACATCAGCATATCTCCAATTCTTCCACACCAAATCAGGTGATAAGTTTTGCTGATCTCGATCAAATTGATTTAGATTATGGCTATTTAGAGTTAATGGAATATTTTCAAGTCAAAGCCTGTTTAATCGTCCAGATTTGGTTGGAAAAAGAGGACAGTGACCCGATCATCGGAGAACTAAACTATCCAGAACTAGCTGATAATTCCTCCAACAATCAACCGAAATTATGGGGATTTCTGATGGCGCATCAATGTGCAGAAACTCGACAATGGACATCCCTAGAAATTAACTTTTTAAAACAACTTGCTGATCAAGTGGGGATTGCCTTAAAGCAAGCAAAATTAATAGCAGAATTAAAACAAGCTCATCAATGTTTATCCTGTCATTTTGATAATTCTCCCTTAGCAGTTATTGAGTGGGATCAGCAACTTAGAATTAAACGCTGGTCATCCCAAGCAGAGAGAATATTTGGTTGGACATCTGCCGAAATGTTAGGTCAACAATGGTCAGCATTTCAAGGGGTTTTTGCAACGGATGTGTTGCAAGTAACACAACAAATGATTCACCTGATTGATGGCACAGAAACTCACCAAATTATTGAAGCTCAAAATCGAACTCAAGATGGCAGAGTGATTGATTGTGAGTGGTATAATTCCGTTGTTCGGGATGAAGATGGGAGCTTAGTTTCTTTATTATCCTTAGCTCAAAATGTGAGCGATCGCAAACAAGCAGAACAAGGATTAGTAAAAAGTGAAGAACGATTTAGAACGATTTTTGAACAAGCGGCGGTGGGATTTGCTTTAGTTGATATTTCCGGGAAACTATTACGGGTGAATCAACGCTATTGTGAAATTACAGGATATTCAGAGGAAGAATTAGTCGGTCAAACCGTTCACGATCTGATCAATTCTGAAGATTTAGAAAGCAGAAATTGGTTGGAAAAACTCCAAGAAGAAGGTTTACTGGAAACTTTTTCTTTTGAAAAACGGTATATTCGTCCCAATGGTCAAGTCAATTGGGTACAGATTTTTGTTTCCCATCTGAATGAATTATGGAAAGAGAAAAACTATATTTTATTAGCTTTAGAAGATATTCAAGAACGTAAACAAACAGAAGAAGCACTGCGAAAAAGTGAAGAACGTTGGCAACTGGCTTTAAAGGGAAATAACGATGGCATTTGGGATTGGAATATTCAAAGTCATGAAGTGTTTTTCTCCCCGCGTTGGAAAGAAATGTTAGGGTATGAAGAACAAGAAACCTGTGAGGATTTAACACAGTGGAAAAAACGAGTGCATCCTGATGATTTACCTGGAGTAATGAAGGTGATTCGAGAACATTTAGATCAAAAAATTCCCTTTTATATTACAGAACATCGAGTCCGATGCAAAGATGGTAGTTATAAATGGATTTTAGATCGAGGTCAAGCGTTATGGGATGAGGGCGGAAATGTGATTCGGATGGTGGGTTCCTATACCGATATTAGCGATCGCAAACGAGCCGAAGTTGCCCTAAAAGAAAGCGAAGCTCGATATAGTTCTCTAACTAACGATATTTTAGATAAATCAGCAGTCGGTATTTTTATTTTAGATGCAAATTTTCACATTGTTTGGATTAATCAAGCCTTAGAAAACTTCCTGGGAATTCAACGGGAAGTCGTGATTGGTGAAAATAAACGAAAATTAATTCAAACCCAAATTAAATATCTGTTTGAAGATGCCGAAGGTTTTACTCAGAAAGTTTTAGCGACCTATCAAAATAACCAATATATTGAACATTTTGAATGTCATATTCTTCCCGCAGAAACGAGGCAGGAACGATGGTTAGAACACATCAGTCAACCGATTAAAAGTGGACTCTATGCCGGAGGTCGAATTGAACATTATACGGATATTACTGACCGCAAACGAGCCGAGGAAGAATTACACCGAGTTAATCGTGCCTTAAAAACGATTAGTGAGTGTAATCAAGCCTTAGTTCGAGCCACCACTGAAACGGAATTATTGAATAATATTTGTCAGATTTTAGTCAATGTGGGGAACTATCATTTTGCTTGGATAGGTTATCCTCAACCCACTCCAGAAAAACAGATTATTCCGGTGGCGAAAGCCGGATTTGAAGCGGGTTATTTAGAGAATTTGAACATGACTTGGGATGATAGCGAATGGGGTCAAGGGCCCTCTGGAACCGCAGTGAAAACAGGGAAAGTTTGTGTATTTCAAAATATTCATGCCAATTCCCATTATGCTCCTTGGAAAGAACAAGCTCAAAAACGGGGTTATACCTCTTCAATTTCCCTGCCTTTAATTATCGCTCCAGAGGATCAACAACAACGTTTAGAAGTAAGATTGACTGGCGTTATTTCAGAATCCCTAATTCCGATTCCCTTTGGTGTTTTGAATTTATATTCGACTCAAGCTAACGCCTTTGATCAAGCCGAAGTCAAATTACTTAAAGAACTGGTAGATGATATTGTCTATGGGATTATGGTGCTCAGAATTAGAGCGTCCCATACAGAAACTGAGAAAAAATTTCGTCAATTAGCTGAGAATATTCATGATGTTTTTTGGATTACGAATGCTCAAGGGAATCAGTTTCTATATGTCAGTCCCGCCTATCAACAAATTTGGGAACGAAATCCTACCGCATTATATGAGAATTTCCCGGCTTTTATTAATACAATTCACCCGGAAGATCAGCCCCGTGTTTTACAAGCTTTACAAAGCCCCGATGGGGCAGGATTTGATATAGAATATCGCATCTTCCGCCCCGATGGATCTTGCCATTGGATTTGGGATCGAGGGTTTCCCATTATTAATGAAAGCGGACAATTAGATCGTCGGGGAGGAATTTCTAAAGATATTACCCTTCGTAAACAAACGGAACAATTACTGCGTGATAATAATGAAGAATTAGAATTGCGAGTAGTTCAACGGACAGCCGAATTAGAAGCTGCTAATCAACGATTACAATATGAATTAATGAAACGCCATCGCACGGAATTTAAACTGCGAAAAAGTGAAGAACAATATCGAACCTTAGTTCAAAATTTCCCCAATGGGGCAGTATTTTTATTTGATCCTGATTTTCGTTATACCATTGCCGATGGTATGGGATTAGTTGCTAAGGGATTATCCCGATATATGTTAGAAGGAAAAACGATTAGGGAAGCTTTACCTTCCTCCTTATTAGTAATCGTTGAACCTCTGTATCGGTCAGCTTTAGCAGGAGAAACAACAATTTCCGAGGTGGAATATGATGGGAGAATTTATTATCATCAAGCCTTACCCGTTCGCAACGAACAGGGGGAAATTTTAGCGGGCATGGTCGTGATGCAAGATATTACAGAACAAAAACAAAGTCAAGCTAATTTACGAGAATCTGAACGACGGTGGCGGAGTTTATTAGAAAATGTCCGGTTATTAGTCGTGGGATTAGATCGTCAAGGAAAAGTTGAATATGTTAACCCCTTTTTCCTAGAAGTTACGGGGTATACCAAAACGGAAGTTTTAGGTAAAAATTGGTTGGATAGTTTTAAAACTCATCACCATCAACGACCAACCTCTCCCGCCTTTCCAGAACTATTAGACTATTATTTTAAGCCTTATGATCAACAGTTAATTTTAAAAAAATCGGGAGAAGAAAAAATTATTGCTTGGAATAATACCTTGTTGAAAAATTTACAAGGTGAGGCGATTGGAATGATGAGTATTGGGGAAGATATTACCGAAAGATCTGCCATGGAACGGATGAAAGATGAATTTATTTCCGTTGTCAGTCATGAACTGCGAACCCCCTTAACGTCAATTCATGGCGGGTTAAATTTATTATCCACTGGGTTAGTGGAACCTCAGTCAGAACGGGGAAGGCACGTGATGAAAATTGCGGCGGAAAGTTCAGAACACTTAGTGCGATTGGTAAATGATATTTTAGAATTAGAACGTTTAGAATCAGGAAAAATTTGTCTAACCAAACAAGTTGTTAATTCGGCGGATTTACTGCAACGAGCCACCGAACAAATGCAGGTGGTTGCAAATCGAACCGGAATTAATTTAGAGGTTTGTAGTCAAACCCTGGAGTTTTATGCTGATCCTGATCGAGTGTTACAAGTTCTCACTAATTTATTAACTAATGCGATTAAATTTTCTGATTCCGGGGATACAATTTTGTTAAGTGTGGAGGAGGAACCTGGAGAAAAAATTGCCGAAAATCGAGCAATTTTGTTTAAAATTCAAGATCAAGGTCGAGGCATTCCCCCAGATAAAATTGAACGAATTTTCGAGCGCTTTCATCAAGTGGATGCCTCAGACTCTCGCAAAAAAGGCGGAACTGGCTTAGGATTAGCGATTTGTCGCTCCATTGTGGAACAACATGGTGGACGAATCTGGGTACAGAGTAAATTAGATCAGGGAAGTTGTTTTTACTTCACCTTGCCAATGGATATACCAGTAGAGATTAATCATGACCACAAAACGAATTTTAATCATTGATGATGATGACAGTGTGCGGGAGATTATCCAAATTTCCCTGGAAGTTGCGGCGGGTTGGGAGGCGATTACGGCCTGCTGTGGTAGTGAAGGTTTAGTTTTAGCTGAAACCGAACAACCGGATGCCATTCTGTTAGATGTGATGATGCCGGATATGGATGGCGCAACCACTTTTAAACATTTGCAGGCTAACCCAAAAACTCAGAATATTCCCACGATTTTGTTAACGGCCAAAGCTAAAATGAGTGAAAAACAACAATTTATTCAGCTAGGAGTAACGGGGGTGATTACTAAACCCTTTGAGGCGATCGATTTAGTCAATCAAATTTGCACCCTGCTGAAATGGGCAGGTTAAATTTCAATCGACTTTCTCGCAGCGTTAGTGTTTTTGGATAGAAAAACGTGATCGTCCCCTGTGATCGAGACAGAGAAAATCTACAACTTCAACTCACCCAGAAGGCTGAAGCGGAATTATGGCATAATATTTCTAGGGGCGATCGCTTAATTCTCGAAGAAATTTTCAATATCCGTCGGCACCCCGTACTGAAGTAACGGGGCTATGCGCGGAGCGCGGGTACTGCCAAGGTGCCTCACCGACCGTATTAGTTGACCAGCTATCGTCTTAACTGACTACGTTACCCTAGAAATAGATGATTCCTAACTGCGTTTCTAGGTATTTATTCATTGTTCAAATCTAGTTTTAACCTTTGGTTTGTTGAATTTCTGTTGATTTTTATTTTTTAAAACGTTAATTTTGAGGATGCCGATTATGTCAAATGCGATTTGCCCCTGCTGTTCATCCACACTCCTGCGCCATATTCGCCACGCAGGAATTTATTGGTACTGTATTCATTGCCATCAAGAGATGCCGAATTTATCTCAACACTTTAAAGTTAAAACTAAAGTCCCCTTATCTTTAGTGGAGAAACCCTCAAATTTTCAGTCCCAGTACATCGATTGGATCAATAAAAAGAATAGTCTAAAAGTTGCTAATTCTGCTTAATTTATAGTGTCAAACCCTGGTAACTTCCATGAAATTGATCTATCAACGGCTAAAATTTAATCAGTTAGACCTCAACTCAATTCCGGCTTTAGGGAAACATTTTTTCAAGTCCCTATTCATTTTTATGACTTTAATTCAGAGGAAAATTAAAGCTAAAGTTGAGTTATATATTGCTGATTTTTCCAGACGTATAAATCATTCTACTTTCTTTGTTAATCGAGATTTAAAACAAGCTTTAGAACGTTCTTATAAAGAATTATCTGACTTTAAATTTGCCCTGGATCAAGCTTCAATTGTTGCCATTACCGATGCTCACGGATTAATTACCTATGCCAACGATAAATTTTGCGAAATTTCTAAATACACGAGAGAGGAATTGATTGGTAAAAATCACAGAATTGTCAATTCAGGCTATCACTCCAAACACTTCTTTAAAACTCAGTGGTCAACGATTAAATCCGGTAAAATTTGGCGAGGAGAAATTCGGAATCAAGCCAAAGATGGTACTTACTATTGGGTAGATACTACCATTATTCCCTTTTTAGATGACAAAGGAAAACCCTATCAATATATTGCTATTCGTAATGATATTACCGAACGCAAAAAAGCCGAATTTCAACTGTTATATGACGTTTTCCATGATCGATTAACCGGATTAGCTAATCGCAGTTTATTGATTAATGAAATTGAAAAATCGATTGCACAGGTGCAAAAATATCCTGATGATTTATTTGCGGTACTTTGTTTAGATTTAGATCGCTTTAAAGTGATCAATGACAGCTTAGGACGTACCGTAGGAGATCAATTATTGATGGCATTTTCTCACCTGCTTCAATCTTTAGTGGCTTATCCTAATATTGTGGCTCGTTTAGGCGGAGATGAATTTGCCATTTTACTCAAATCGATTCAATCTCCCTTAGAAGCCATTGATCTTGCTCAAAACATTAATCACATCTTAAAAAACCCCTTTGAAATTGGGGAATGCCAAGTTTTTAAAACCACTAGCATCGGCATAGTTTTAGGAACAACCCATTATCATCAAGCCGAAAATGTTCTCAGAGATGCCGATATTGCGATGCACGAAGCCAAAGAAAAAGGCAAGGGATGCTTAGAAATATTTGATAAAGAAATTCATGATCAAGCCTTAGTCAAAATGCAGTTGGAAATTGAACTGCGACAAGCTTTAACTAAACAAGAATTTGTCGTCTATTATCAACCAATTGTTAAATTAGAAACCGGAAAAATTACTGGGTTTGAAGCCTTAGTTCGTTGGCTCCATCCCCAGCGAGGGATGATTTCTCCGGCGGAATTTATTCCCCTAGCTGAAAAAACTGGATTAATTGTTCCCATTGGAAATTGGGTATTACAACAAGCCTGTGAACAACTGCAAAAATGGCAGCTTTTAAGAGATAGGGAAACGTCCATTCACCCCCTGACCTTAAATGTTAATTTTTCAGCCAAGCAATTTCACTTATCTAATGTAATCGAGATTGTTGAAACAATTTTGAACAAAACCAGCATCTCGCTTTGGGATCTCAAAATTGAATTAACCGAAAGTGTTTTGATGGATAATAATCAAACCCTAGAGGGTATTTCTCAACTTAAATCCTATCATATTGGCTTGAGTATTGATGATTTTGGAACCGGGTATTCTTCCCTCAGCTATTTACATCGCTTCCCCTTAGATACCATAAAAATAGATCGATCCTTTATTCAAAATATTGGCGAACGGGGGCAACAAACGGAGATTGTCTTAGCGATTATTAGTTTAGCCCATAACTTAGGAATGGATGTCGTCGCTGAAGGCGTTGAAACCGAACAACAATTGCATCAACTACGACTGTTTAATTGTGAATATGGCCAGGGTTACTTATTCTCTAAACCCCTAAATGCAGCAGCCACCGAAGCCCTATTACGTTCTAATCCCCAATGGTAATCTATTGTTCCCTTTTCCCTAGAATTCTCCCTAATATTCATAACCTCCATCAAATCCTATAAACTAATAATGTTTAATTGAGGATTTAGGAATGATTCTAACAACTACTAGCACATTGCAGGGTAAAGAAATTATTGAATATTATGGAGTCGTCAGTGGAGAAGCCATTTTAGGGGCGAATATTATCCGCGATTTTTTTGCCGGAGTTCGAGATATTGTAGGGGGACGGGCGGGAGCCTATGAAAAATCCCTACGAGAAGCCAAAGAAATAGCCATGCTGGAAATGATTGAAGATGCGAAATCACTGGGGGCGAATGCAATTATTGGGATTGATCTTGATTATGAAACGGTATGTGAAGGAATGTTAATGGTAGCCGCCAGTGGTACGGCGGTGAAATACCGTTAAGGAATGCTCTCCACCTAAAGTTTAATGACGCAAGTGCCAAAATTTGCTAAAATTTCAGAGTTATTTTGGATAAATTCCCAAAAATAAAAGATTACTAAATTTCAATCGGGAGAAAAAATGGCTGATAACAGACTTCGTAACTTTTTAATTGGCGCCGGAATTGCCACGGCGGGTGCTATTGGAACTAAAGTCGCCGTCGATTATTTCAAAAATCGAGGCAAAGAAGAGGTTGTGGATGAAAGTAAAGGGGACGCGATCGCAGCATCTCCAGAACAGGTGAGTTATGCTGTTGTGCAACCGAGTTCGGTACAGAGCTTTTTAGATGCTAGTTTTGGAGAACCCGGTCGTTATGTTCCCATTCGAGAACCCAAAGTCTTTGATTATCAAGGCCAACAATATATGGTGATTTGGGCTGAAGATAATAAAAACAACAAAAGTCAAATGATGGCCTTCCAATATACTGATGCTGGCCGAAAAATGATTGCCAGTGTCGGCTATACGTCCGCCAAAACAGATTATAATCTCTCTTCTCTGAGCAGTACCCCCTTTGCGGTAGAAGTTAATGGTCAGAAATTAACCTCCGGTCAAGGAGAAACAGGCGGCAGCAACGACGTTGATTTTGTTCTAGCCTAATTATTCCTTTGTAGAGACGTGCCAAGGCGCGTCTCTCTCTACTTTCCCTAATTTTGATTTAAAATTAGAAGAGGTTATTTTACAATGGATAAATTAGCCCAATATCGCCAAATTATTCAGGAATTATTATCAGAATATGCAGCCGGGGCGATAATTGCTTCCACATCGGGTTTGATGATGGAACCCTGGAGTCCTCCCACACGCGATAACTGGATTAAACCCCTTTCCATTCACCCTTTTATTATCGCCCTGCTTTTCAGTACATTCTGTTCTTGGGGAGCATGGAAATTAATGAAATGGCGAATTGAGAGTCGAAGAAAGCGATCGCTAAAACCTATCTCACAAAAACCCGCTCTTAAAAAAGAGAGAAATTACCTGACCGGACTCGAACCCGGAGGACATTTTAACCCTTCTCCGGGTACAGGAGTTGAGGATAAAGCCGGAGGTTCGGTGGAGGGTTGATCTGTTTTGCAAATATTGGCTAAGGCCATTACACCCCCTGTTGTGTGGCTAACGGTCACGACACCTGCATAACTAGGGAGTGTCCCTTGTTTGGCCGCCGCCGTCATCAACACGGTTTCCGCATATTGACCTTGGGTATTAACGCTATAGCGATATTCCCCGGTGTCTAAATTGGCATTTAAAGATAACCCTTCAATGGAATTCGCAAACTGACCATTGGCTTGATAATAGGCCTGTTGTCCAGTGGTCATGGCTTGCATTACAAATTCGGCTTTATTGCTTTCATCAAATTTGGGTAAGGACAAATTGAGAGAACAACTCGTTAACAGGATAGGAGAAACGAGGAGAACTCCCGAAACCCATTTTCTCAAAGACTTATCCATATAACTGTCTATTAACCTGTGATCAGGTGTATAATGTTTGTTAACCCTATCTACAGAAGCAAGCCAGAGGATTCCTGAAATTGCTCTCAACTTGAATTTGATTTATAGACAACCGAGTTAGTTTTAGTGTTAAAAAATATTAAAATTTATAGGGTTTTAATTCTTTTGATATATATTTAACACAGATATAGATGAAATTAAATAAGGGTGATCACTGTTCTTTATACAATTATATACTGCTAAAAATTTCATGAATGATACCGTTCTTTTTTTAACTGCAACAATTGATATTAAAGGAATGCCAAAGGCTTATCCTTCTGACCCAGAAACCCGTCAAGAGGATTATTTTCATACTTTGAAATATTATATTAATCATCATCCTAAAATTCAAAAAATTTTATTCGTTGAAAATTCGGGATGGTCTTTAGCAAGAGTCCAAGAGGCAACCTTAGAAAACCCTTATAATAAAGACATTGAATTTATTTCTATCAATAGTAATACCTTCCCTCGTTCCTATGGCAAAGGATATGGAGAAATTTCTTTAATTGATCAAGGATTTCAACAGTCTCAATTAATTCAAAAAGCTAATTATGTTGCTAAAATTACCGGACGAATTAAGCTATTAAATATAACACAAATTCTTGAAAGTGTATCTGCTTCTTATGACTGTCTATATGATGTCAAAGATCAAGGATGGGTCATCAAAAAATATCTATTTCAAGAAACAACAGCATCTCCTTATGTTGACACTCGATTTTTAGTCTTTAAAAAAGAATTTTATTTAAAATATTTTCAACCTTTACTCTACAATCATCAAAACGGATGTTTTTATATGGAACGTAAAATTTATCAAGGAATTCAATCGGCAAAACCAGACCAGAAGTTGATAGAACGTTTCCCAATAGAACCGGAATTTTATGGCATTGCAGGTCATTTTCAGGGAAAAGATTATAATAGTCCAGTAGAGAAAGTCAAGTTCAATATTCGGTTTCTGGGTCGTAAAGTTGCTCCTTGGATTCACTTATAGCAATAATCATTTAGACTTGCTATATAATTAGCGTTAAGGAACATTTAACCATTTATGAAGCTGCACCGATAACCGATAGTGAGGAAATTGTTTTAATCGGTCTAAAACTAAAGGGAAAGTGCGATCGAGTTGAGTCCATTCTGGTTGTAAAAATACGGGAATTTGATTGTAAAGCTTTAAATATTCAGCATAAAATTCTAATTCTAAACCCGTTTCAATCACCAGCTTAATTTCATTAGCCTGTTTCCACATTAACGGAACAACAGGATATTTGGGGCTAACATGATGTTTAGGACTTAACGTGATCCAAGCCGAATTAGGAATATCTTGCCAAAAGCAACCCGATGTTTCAATGGAAACCGTTCTTCCCGTCGCTTCAATGGTTTTAATTAACGCTGGAAGTTGAGCATAAATCAAAGGTTCTCCCCCAGAAATTACGACTCTAGGCGATCGCAATTCTGCCATTAACGAATCAAAAGATCGGACTTGACGGGGTAAATTCATCCCCCCATCGGCATAACCCGTATCACACCAAGGACAACCCACCGGACAACCCGCCAAGCGAATAAAATCTACCGGGGTTCCCACCCAATAGCCCTCTCCTTGAATCGTAGATTGAAAAGTTTCATGAACTGGAATTTCAAGCATTAAAATTTTACTAATTTATCCCCCACTAATTTTAGCTTTATAGCCTAATTTTATCAGAAGTTCCAACACTTTTTGACGGTGATCTCCTTGAATTTCAATCGTATTTTCTTTCACCGTTCCTCCCGCCCCGCATTGGGTTTTCAACTGTTTAACTAACCCTTCCAAAGTTTCCGGTTTGGTTTGAAATCCACTAATTACCGTCACCGTTTTGCCCTTGCGTCCTGAACGAGTCGCCTGAACTTTCAAATTGTGTTGATTTGGGGGAAGTTCAGGAAGCGCACGTTCTAAAGCGGGGGAGTTCGCAGATTCTCCAAACTCCGAATAAACCACCCGGTTTCTTTCTGTGGGATTAGGATCTTGAGCGTGACGTTTTGATGTCGCCATAAACCTGATAAAATAATAGTTTAGCCTTCAGAAAAAGGGAAAAAACGCAAAATAGTTTTTGCCCTTTCCTTTGAAATCATTAATGGTTAATAGCGGTGAGATTTTGGGTAGATTCCCATAAAATTGCCCCTTGCAATTTCAGATAACTAACTAAATCCAAAGCCATATTAATGGCATCTGTAAAATTAGCATTTTCAACCATAGCATCCGTGAGGTTAGTATCTCTTAAATTCACCCCTTTGAGATTGCTATGACTCAAATTGGCTTCTACTAAATCGGCTTTTAATAACGTGGCTCGACTCAAATCAGCATAACTCAAATTAGCCAAGGATAAAGTCGCCCCACTCAAGTCCGCCCCACTCAAGTCCGCCCCACTCAAGTTAGCCCCCGTTAAATCAGCCCGTGTTAGGTCAGCCCCACTGAGGTTAGCCCCACTTAAATTGGCACAATATAGGTTAGCACCAATGAGATTGGCATTGTATAAACTCACCCCAATTAAATGAGCTCGAAATAAATTCGCCCGAAACAGGTTACAGCGAAACAGACTCGCCCCACTCAGGTCAGCATTATTAAAATCAGCCCGAAATAGGTCTGTGTCTCGAAAATCCCGCTTTCCCGCCGCATAAGCGATCAACAGTTCTTCAGCCGTCATATTTCATCTTCTCAAGTCTAGGGTCTTCCCCCCCATTGTCACAAACCCAACGGCCAGAAATCAGAAATCAGAATTAAAAATTAAGAATTTCAACGGTTAACGGTTAACGGTCAATGGTCAACCCGCTAAAGAATTTCATCAAACAGCATTACAACTCCCTCAAATCAATGTTAATCTCTGAAAAGGCGGTAAATTGGTGTTTTGTCGGAATGACTCCCCATAATCGACTTGGCTGGCGGCGACGGAGAACCGAGAAACACAATTTCACTGCGGGTTGAGGGTTAAAAGGAGGTCTGGGCTTGCCAATTGCTGATGAGGTTGTGCTAGAACTACCATCAGCCTTAATATTTGCAGACTTGCTCACATAATTCAGGAGGTTGACATCAGATGAATAAAGAACAACTCGTTCAAGCGACGGCCATTAAAGCGGGCGTCACTAAAAAGCAAGCTGATTTAATCATTTCAGCCATTTGTGAATCCATCATGGAAGCCGTAGCCGATGGGGAAAAAGTAACTCTGGTGGGTTTTGGGTCATTTGAGGCTAGAGAACGGAAAGCGCGTGAAGGTCGTAACCCCAGCACTGGCGCACCGATGACCATTCCGGCGACAACGGTTCCTGTATTCTCTGCGGGTAAAGCCTTCAAAGAGATGGTTTCAGGCGTTTCTGACGAAGTTGCTTAAGCTCTAAGCCGAATTTTCCTCATCAGGGAGAATCTGAGTTTCCCACGCTATACTCACCCTATCAGCGTGGGATTATTGTTTTAATGGGACTTCAACTCAATACAGTTATTCCTTGGGGACGCAGTTTAGGCGAATATATCAGGATGTTTGATTTAACGCCTGATGATTTGAACCAATCGATTTTAGATTGTGCGGGTGGGCCTGCTAGTTTTAATGTTGAAATGACACAACAGGGCTATCAAATCTTATCTTGTGATCCTATTTATCAATTTTCGGCGGATGAAATTGCCCAACGCATTCAAGACACTTATACAACCGTTATAGATGGAGTAAAAGCCAGTTCTCAGGATTATGTTTGGGATAGTATTACCTCTCCTGAACAGTTGGGGGAAGTTAGAATGGCGGCGATGGAAAAATTTTTAGCGGATTTTACAATAGGGAAACAACAAGGACGTTATATAACAGCACAATTACCCCAACTTCCCTTCAATTCCCATCAATTTGATTTAGCCTTATGTAGTCATTTTTTATTTACTTATTCTGATCATTCTTTAGAAGAATTTCATCTACAAGCAATTTTAGAATTATGTCGAGTTGCTCAACAAGTCCGTATTTTTCCCTTATTAAAAGTATCAGGAGAACCCTCTCCTTTCCTACAACCGATAATTCAGGAATTAGAAACTAGAGGCTATAGGACTATGCTCAAAACCGTTAATTATGAATTCCAAAAAAACGGAAATCAAATGTTAAAAATTCAGAAATATTCGTAGGGTGCGTGTGCTTACGCTTACGCACCATATTCATAATTCGTAATTCGTAATTCGTAATTCGTAATTCATAATTCAAACCCTGATAGGGCGGGAAAACCCCGCCCCTACTGATTAAAATTCAATGGTTTGGGGGGCTCTGGGGAAAGGAATCACATCCCGAATATTCCCCATCCCTGTCATAAATTGTACCACGCGATCAAATCCTAATCCAAATCCCGCATGGGGGACAGTTCCATATTTCCGTAATTCCAAATACCACCATAATTCTTCTGGGTTTATCCCTAACATTTTCATGCGGTTTTCTAACATTTCTAAGCGTTCTTCCCGTTGGGAACCGCCGACAATTTCTCCAATTTTCGGAGCTAAAACATCCATAGCTCTAACGGTTTTTCCATCCTCATTTAAACGCATATAAAAGGCTTTAATTTCTTTGGGATAGTCCGTAACCATCACAGGTTTTTTAAAGTATTCCTCAGCTAAATAACGTTCATGTTCTGATTGTAAATCTAACCCCCAACTGACGGGATACTCAAATTTTTTATCCGCTTTTTCTAAAATTGCGATCGCGTCGGTATAAGTAATTCGTCCAAACTCATTATTAATAATATTATGAGCCGTTTCTAATACCGATTTATCAATGCGTTCATTGAAAAATTCCATATCTTCAGGACATTGTTCTAACACCGATTTAAAGATATGTTTGAGAAAGGCTTCCGCTAAATCCATATCCCCTTCTAAATCACAGAATGCCATTTCTGGTTCTATCATCCAAAATTCGGCTAAATGGCGAGAAGTATTAGAATTTTCTGCCCGAAATGTGGGGCCAAAAGTATAAACATTTCCAAACGCCATCGCCATAATTTCTGCTTCTAATTGCCCACTTACGGTTAAATAAGCGGGTTTTCCAAAGAAGTCTTGACTATAATCAACCTGTTGAGATGCTGTTAGGGGAATCTCCTTTAATTTAAAATTAGTTACACTAAACATTTCCCCCGCGCCTTCACAATCACTAGAGGTAATAATAGGGGTATGAACCCATAAAAAACCCCGTTCTTGAAAGAATTCATGCACCGCCGATGCACAAGCATTTCTAACTCGAAAAACTGCCCCTAAAGTATTAGTCCGCGCTCGTAAATGTCCAATGGTGCGTAAAAATTCAAAGGAATGACGTTTTTTCTGTAAGGGATAGGTTTCTGCATCCGCATCCCCATAAATTTTAACTTCTGAGGCTTTTAATTCAATTCGTTGTCCCTTAGCGGGAGACTCGACTAATACCCCAGAAATTTCTACGGATGTACCCGTATTCAGTTGTTTTAAAATATTCTCATAGTCTGCTAAATCAGGATTTAATACCACTTGCAAATTAGCCAAGGAAGAACCATCATTGACTTCTACAAAGGTAAATTCTTTTAACTCCCGTTTAGTTCTGACCCAACCCTGAACTGTTACGGTTTCGTCAGGTTTACCAGTTCTCAACAGTTGAATAATTCTACTCACCGTCATGTTGTTTGATCCTTTTGGCTACTATAGCAATCCACACTGAGGTTATAATATTTTATCGTAGGGGTTTGGTCTCCAAACCCTATTAGTGATTTGGGTTTAGAGACCAAACCCCTACAGGGTTTTTTCACTCAATTAGGATTGCTATATTTTATTTATATTCCTAGATTAGCGAAAAATGGAGCGATCGCCACTAAAATAACATTAATTAACTAAATCCGTGTTCTGCTAAAAACTCTGGGGTAATCTCCGCTAAGGTGGAAATCGCTGGAATATTATTATAACTTTCAATAGCATTCAAGTTTCCTTTAAGGTAAGTTTGCAGAAATTTCCCCACATATTTTCCTAAAATATCCGCTTCAATATTAACCCAACTTCCCGGTTGCAAATAGCATAAATTCGTTTCTTGATAACTATGGGGAATAACAGCCACTTGAAACCAACGACCCTCAACATCACAATCAGAAATCGTTAAACTAATGCCATTAACTGCAATACTGCCTTTGGGGACAAGATAAGGCGCAATTTGACGCTGCCAAATTGCTGCTACACTAGGCAAAGCAGAAAACCGCATTTCCCAAGAAGTAGCCGTCGGAATAACAGACTGGAGACACCCCACTCCATCAACGTGACCCGTAACAAAATGCCCCCCTAACTTACTTCCGGCTCGCAAGGACGTTTCTAAGTTAAAATAACCCTCTAAACTCTGTCCCAGTTTAGTCCGATTTAAAGTCTCAGGAGACGCTGTTGCGATAAACCCTTTGTCCCGAATTTCCACCACCGTTAAGCAAACTCCGTCCACTGCCACACTATCACCGATGGCTAAATCCTGTAAAATTAAGTCCACATCCCCTAAAACGCAACTAATCTGGAACTGATCTTGTCCTATAGGTTGAAGGGTTCCGAGTGCTTGAATAATTCCTGTAAACATCTTTGTTCGCTGTTGACGGTTGACGGTTGATGCCCCCCTTGCCCCCCGTGTACGGGGGGTTGGGGGGGACAGTTGACGGTTGACGGTTGATGCCCCCCTTGCCCTCCCGTGTACGGCAGGTTGATAGTTAACAGAAAACAGCCAACAGACAACAAAATCTAATGTCGATTCTGACAAAAATCAAGGCATACTGGAATGGAGGTGGTCTGGTGTGTATATGTATAGCTTAACCACTGAGTTTGTCGAGAGTATTTGATATAGAGGCTAAGGCTAAACCAATGATTGAAATGAAAGTCGCTGGAATTGCACTCGACGCCGCTACACGCAGCCCTATTATTTTACTGCGGGATGCGGTCGAGAGACGTGCTTTACCGATTTATGTGGGTCAAGATCAAGCAAAATCCATCCTCGGCGCTTTAGAAAATCACAAACCACCCCGACCCCTGACCCATGATTTATTTGTGAATCTTCTCGAAACTTGGGATATGACGCTGGAGAAAATTGTGATTCATTCCTTGCAAGATAGCACTTTCTATGCAGTGTTAATTGTTCGTCAAGGGGAAATTAGAAAGGAAATTGATGCTCGTCCTAGTGATGCAATTTCCATAGCTTTACGCACCGATAGCCCCATTTGGGTCATGGAAGAAGTAATTGCAGATGCTTCTATTCCGGTGGATAGGGACGCAGATGAGGCTGAAAGACGAGCGTTTCGAGACTTTGTATCTAATTTGAGTCCTTCCGATTTAATCAAACGTTCAGAACTCAACAAAACCGATGAAATGCAATAACAGGGTTATGGGGTATAGGGTGCAGGGGAAGAGGAAACTGTGTTAAAAAGCCTACCCCTGTTGCTGACAGTCAACAGCCAACAGTCAACAGTTAACAATTAATAATGCGTTATCGGCGGTTTGGCAAAACAAATCTGGATCTTTCGGTATTTTCCTTGGGTACAATGCGTTATTTGTCATCCCCAGAAAATGCCTATTTAACAATAGAAAAGGCTCTCTCTCTAGGGATTAATCATATTGAAACAGCAAGAGGTTATGGTCAAAGCGAATCTTTTTTAGGGGAAGCCCTATTAGCAGGTTTATCCATCGAGCGATCGCAAATTTATATTACGAATAAAATCTCCCCCACTGCCAACCCAGATCAGTTAGAAAAACAGATTGATCAGTCCCTAGAACGCCTGAATTTAGATTACCTTGACTGTTTAGCCATTCATGGAATTAACACCCCTGAACACCTCGAACAAACCCTTCAAGGATTATCTGGAGTTGAAAAAGCGATCGCAGATGGTCGAGTTCATCATTTAGGGTTTTCAACTCACGCTCCCCTAGAAGTGATTTTAGCCACAATAAAAACAGATTTATTTCAATTTGTCAATCTGCATTATTACTATTTTTTTCAACGAAATGTGATCGCCCTTGAGTTAGCCTCTCAAAAAGATATGGGGATATTTATTATTTCTCCTGGGGATAAAGGCGGACAACTCTATACCCCCCCGGAAACCTTAAAAACTCTCTGTGATCCAGTTTCTCCCTTAACCTTAACCTATCGCTTTTTATTAAGTGATTCCCGGATTACCACCTTAAGTTTAGGGCCAGCTAATCCCCAAGAATTAGATCAACCCTTAAAAGTTGCCGATCAAGATGGTAAATTAACTCCAGAAGAAATCGCTATTTTTCAACAATTAGAAACCCAAAAAATAGAGCGTTTAGGAACAACTCAATGTTATCAATGTTATCAATGTTTACCCTGTCCTGAACAGATTAATATTCCTGAAGTTCTACGATTAAGAAATTTAGCCCTTGCGTATGATCTGACCGAGTTTGGCAAATATCGTTATCGAATGTTTGAAAATGCAGGTCATTGGTTTCCCGGTCGTAAAGCAAATCGTTGTAACGACTGTGGCGACTGTTTACCCCGTTGTCCTGAACAATTAGACATTCCAACTTTATTAAAAGATACCCATGAACAATTAAACGGAAAATCAGGAAGAAGACTTTGGGAATAAGAGGAGCAGGGGGAGCAGGGGGAGCAGGGGGAGCAGGGGGAGCAGGAGAGGGGAAATAATTAACGTCTAACTCCTGACTCCTGCTAGACTCTTGTTATTATATATTATCCTATTTTAATTTATGAATTCAATTAATAAACAGGCTAAAATTTTTATTGCTTTTGTCTTTATTTTTAATAGTTTAATTTTTCCGGTGCGATCGCAAACAACCCCAAAGGAGGAGAGTTTACCTGTTAACCTCAATAAACCTCCTAAACCCTGCTTTTCAGAAGATGCAGTTTTACCCTTTCCTCCCCTATCCCAAACAGAACCTAGTATTCCCAGTCTTTGGTTAGCAGAACAACTCTATGGGGATAAAGTTCTACAAACTTGGTATATTGAAAATAGCGTTGTTCAAATCTCCCCTAATCTTTATTTAGACTCCCCTGTAACATTAGTTGTAGATCGAGAAAATTGGAATGCAGAACGCTATTTAGGACAATATGTATTTGTAAATCGATTTGCGAATGTGACTCGCAGTTATGGTTATAATTTACGAGTCTGTAATCTTCAAGGAGATTTACTCGCATATTATCACTGTGATTTCACTACATCCCCTTTAAGTTGTCAAGTTCAAATTCGGTCTACAGGTTTAAGAAGACGAGATTTTAAATAGTTGATTCTTCTAAATATTTTTTAATTTGTGGATTTTTCTTAACTTTTTATCCTTTTTTATAAAAAAAGCCCCTCGATTGTTAGGCGAGGGGTTGTAAAAAAGATATAATTAAAATGAATTAAGACTCAGCGCCTTGAGGTAACAATTCCCGGCTGGTGGGGCTTTGGAATACCACCACTTGAGCGTTTTCATCCACATCGACAACCGCAGTATCCCCTTCTTTGATCCGTCCAGACAGAATTTCTTCTGCTAAACTATCTTCGAGTAACCGCATAATTGCCCGACGCAGAGGACGCGCCCCGTAACTGGGGTTGTAACCTTCTTCTACTAACCGTTCTTTGAACTTGTCCGTCACTTCCAAGGTAATGCCTTTTTCGAGCAAGCGTCCGAAGACTTCTTTTAACAGGATCACAGCAATTTCCTTGACTTCTTCCTTATTCAACTGACGGAAGACAATAATTTCATCCAAACGGTTGAGGAACTCAGGACGGAAGTATTGTTTGAGTTCTTCATTAACTAAGTTGCGAATACGATTATATTGGGCATCGTTTTCGTTTTCCGAGAACTCGAAGCCCAAACCACCGCCACCTTTTTCGATCACCTTCGAGCCAATATTAGACGTCATAATGATCAAGGTATTCTTGAAGTCCACCGTCCGACCTTTAGCATCGGTCAAACGACCATCTTCTAAGATTTGCAGCAACATATTGAAGACGTCGGGGTGGGCTTTTTCAATTTCATCAAATAGCACCACCGTATAGGGACGCCGACGCACCGCTTCCGTCAGTTGTCCGCCTTCGTTGTAACCCACATAGCCTGGAGGCGACCCAATTAACTTAGAAACCGTGTGACGTTCCATATATTCGGACATATCCAAGCGCACCATCGCTTCTTCTGATCCGAAGAAATAGGCTGCTAACGCCTTGGTTAATTCGGTTTTACCCACCCCAGTTGGCCCAGAGAAGATAAAACTAGCGATCGGTCGGTTGGGGTTCTTCAGACCGACACGGGCGCGACGAATGGCGCGAGACACGGCTTTAACGGCTTCATCCTGACCAATTAACCGTTGATGCAGGGTGCCTTCCATGTTCAGCAGTTTCTCGGACTCAGACTCGGTGAGTTTGTTCACCGGAACCCCTGTCCAACTGGCGACAATTTGGGCGATGTCTTCTTCTGTGACAATAGGGCTATCGTCTTCGCTACGGACGGTTTCGGCTTTTTTGGTTTGACTAATGGAACGAATTTTGCCTTTAATTTCCATTTCCCGATCGCGCAATTCTCCAGCCCGATCAAAGTCTTGGGAACGTACCGCCTCGTCTTTTTCCTTGAGAACTTGGCGCAATTCCTTATCCAATTCTTTCGCTGCTGGAGGCAGTTGGGAATTGATTAAGCGAACCCGCGAACCCGCTTCATCCATTAAGTCAATGGCTTTATCGGGTAAATAGCGATCGCTAATATAACGATCCGAGAGCTTGGCGGCGGCTTCCAACGCTTGATCGGAAATTTTCAGTTTATGGTGTTGCTCATACCGTTCGCGCAACCCAAACAGAATTTCAATCGTTTCAGCAACGGAAGGTTCACCCACCATCACGGGTTGGAACCGACGTTCTAGGGCTGCATCTCGTTCAATGTGTTTGCGATATTCATCTAAGGTAGTCGCCCCGATACACTGCAAATCGCCCCGGGCTAAAGCGGGTTTGAGGATATTAGCAGCATCGATCGCCCCTTCCGCAGCCCCCGCACCGATCAGGGTGTGGACTTCATCAATAACCAGGATGACGTTACCCGCAGTCCGGATCTCATCCATGATTTTTTTCAAACGTTCTTCAAATTCCCCCCGATATTTGGTTCCCGCCACCAACAGACCAATATCTAAGGTGACAACCCGTTTTTCTTCTAAAATATCGGGAATATCATTCGTGGCAATGCGTTGGGCTAACCCTTCAGCGATCGCCGTTTTACCAACACCCGGTTCCCCAATTAACACCGGGTTATTTTTGGTACGCCGACCGAGAATTTGGATCACCCGTTCAATTTCTTTTTGGCGACCGACCACCGGATCGAGTTTGCCTTCGGCGGCCATTTGGGTTAAATTCGATCCAAACTCATCTAACGTTGGGGTCTTGGTGCGACTATTACTGCCTCCGGCGGCAACTTCAGCCGTTTCACCCAACATCCGAATTACTTGAGTCCGAACTTTCGAGAGGTCAACCCCAAGGTTTTCTAAGACTCTAGCCGCCACCCCTTCCCCTTCCCGAATCAAACCGAGGAGAAGGTGTTCCGTGCCAATATAGTTATGCCCCAGTTGCCGAGCTTCTTCCAGGGACAGTTCCAGAACTCTTTTGGCGCGAGGAGTAAAGGGAATCTCGACGGCGACAAACCCCGAACCTCGACCAATGATTTTTTCGACCTCGATCCGTGCATCTTTGAGATTGACTCCCATTGATTTCAGGACTTTGGCTGCAACGCCTGTCCCTTCGCCGATCAGACCCAGGAGGATCTGTTCGGTTCCCACGAAGTTATGCCCCAGGCGACGTGCTTCCTCCTGGGCTAACATGATGACTTTAATGGCTTTTTCTGTGAAGCGTTCAAACATGGCTAATTCCCATCACCTGCTGCTTACCCGTTACGCTAATTTTAGCGTGAGACTCATAACTTCCGAAAAATTAAAAAATTAACTCAAAAATGAAAGGGTTCATTTTGGCGTTTTAATTTCTCGCGCTCGTGAGATTCTAGGTTGGCGTTGCCCGGTCTCCTTCAACTGGGAATATTTGCCCAACTTGGAATTGACCTACAACTTGCCCTAGAGATTGCGAGAAGATTGATTGTGCAGGATATTTCCTGCGATCTGATCGTTTTTTATAAGGTTGGACACAACAACTGACTCAAGGGTGAGTCTTAAATCCTTATTCCTGATCTTGAATCGGCAAGATCAGGATAGGGATCAAGACTTGAATAGAGACAGCTTACTCTAAATTGAATTTTCATTCTGTATAGAGGTTATCTCTCCACAAGCCTCAACTGTGTTGTGGCTAACAGGATCACTTTCGATTATTAGGGGTCGAGGGGGGCTTTACAATCCCCGACTCCCATTCAAAACCGTGCTTGCGACTTTCACCGCACACGGCTCCTAGTCTAGTTGACTGTTATCATCAGAGCATCCAGTTTCTTTTGAGTTGTATGACCCATCGGTTGCCGTTTTAATATCGTGACAATGGCGATGTAGTAATTGCAGGTTCTTATATTCGTTTTTCCCGCCTAAAGTTGTGGGAAGAATATGGTCGATTTCTGCAATGTCTTCAGGGGTAAAATATTGCCCACAGAGGTTACATTTGCCTTTTTGCTTTTTAAGCAAAGTCGCTACTCGTTTAGGTACATCAAAAGATATTCCTTTTCTTGTACTCCAATAAGTCCAGTTTCCGTCATAAGGTGATGCTTCAGGTCTTACAATTACATGACGGGTGATAGGTGTTTCTGCATGAGTTAATAATTTAAAACCATCTTTGGTTTCAAAACTCCATGCCCTATTCTCGTTTTTTCTGAAGTAGTTTTTCAGTTTCTTGTAACTTGCTTTACCACATCTGCTAACTGTCCATGCTCTTAATCTTTGCCATGTAACATAATCTAAAGAGGAGAATGTTTCTTTAGATACAACTTTGGAATGGTAATTACACCATCCTCTAATTACCGGGTTTAGGCTTTTGATTAATGCGTATTGGGGTGCAGTTTTGTGGGTTTTAATCACTTCCTTAACCTTATCCGCGTGAGCTTTAATTGCCTTCTTGCTAGGTTTTATTGTGGTTTTGAACCCTATTAATTTTGAGTTATTTCCTCCAGTTTTCCCTGAGTGATGTTTACCCATTGGGTGTTGTCGGAAATTCCAACCTAGAAAGTCGAATCCTGGTTTTACCTTTTCGCCGTTTACTTCGATTTCTCTTAGTGTGTGACAAATTCGGGTTTTGGCTGGTTTCAGTTCTAACCCGATAGGTTTTAACCATTCCTCGATAGCAGTTTGGCACTGTTGAATGATTTCTAATTGTGGACTAACCACAACGAAGTCGTCAGCATATCTGATGACTTTGGCTTGAACTGTGCTTTTCTTTTTAGGGAAAATTTGGTCAATTAACCTAATCATTCCATCCAGTGCGATGTTAGCAAGTAAAGGACTAATGACTCCTCCTTGTGGAGTGCCTGCCTCTGTTGCTTCAAATATGCCGTTATCCATCACTCCGGCTTTTAACCATTGTCTGATTTGGGCTTTTATTGTTGATGGACAATCAATTTTGGACAGTAGGTATTCATGATTAATCTGGTCAAAACATTTTGAGATGTCAGCATCTAAGATGTAATATTCTCTTTTATTGATGCTTTGGAAGATTCTTGACATTGCATCATGGGCTGAACGTCCGGGTCTGAACCCGTAACTTTCACCCTCGAATCTGGCTTCCCATTGAGGTTCTAATGCAGATTTAACCAAGGCTT
>CAITND010000149.1 GCA_903893625.1 uncultured Oscillatoriales cyanobacterium | reverse complement strand
TATCATTTCCGGTATTTCCATAGAGGGTATCTTTATTATTTCCACCGGAAATTAGATCATCCCCTTCATTTCCTTGTATTAAGTCTTCTCCATCATTTCCTTGAATATTATCATCTCCTTCATTACCTTCAATTTTATCATCCCCACCATCACCTGTAATCGTATCATTATCTTCGTTACCCCAAATTTTATCGTCATCATCCCCACCGGAAATATTATCGTTACCTTGATTTCCTTCAATTAAATCTTTACCATCATCCCCAAAGATATTATCATTTCCGGTATTTCCATAGAGGGTATCTTTATTATTTCCACCGGAAATTAGATCATCCCCTTCATTTCCTTGAATTAAGTCTTCTCCATCATTTCCTAGAATACTATCATCCCCAGCATCCCCTTTAATATTATCGTTACCTTCGTTACCCGAAATGGTGTCATTATCGTTACCACCGGAAATATTATCTTCTCCAGTATTTCCTTCAATAAAGTCATTACCATTGTCACCGAAAATATTATCATTTCCGACATTTCCATAGAGACTATCATCATTATCCCCACCGGAAATTAGATCATTTCCATCATTTCCTTCAATGAAATCATTCCCTTCATTTCCTTGGATGTCGTCTTTGCCATCATTTCCCTGAATATTATCATCCCCAGCATCCCCTTTAATATTATCGTTACCTTCGTTACCTTGAATGGTATCTTGATCATTACCACCAGAAATATTATCATTTCCAGTCTGACCATAAATTAAATCATTACCATTGTCACCCAAGATATTATCATTTCCGGTATTTCCATAAATCGTATCTTCATTATCCCCACCAGAAATTAGATCATTCCCATCATTTCCTTCAATTAAATCATTACCACTATCCCCAGCAATACTATCATCGCCTTCATTTCCTTGAATAGTATCTTGCTCACTACCACCTGAGATGATGTCATTACCCAAGTTTCCTTGAAGACTATCATCCCCAGCATCTCCTTGAATATTATCGTTATCTTCGTTGCCAAAAATGATGTCATTCTCATTCCCACCGGAAATATTATCTTCTCCAGTATTTCCTTCAATTAAATCATTACCATTGTCACCGAAAATATTATCATTTCCGGTATTTCCATAAATCGTATCTTGATTATCCCCACCAGAAATTAAATCATTCCCATCATTACCTTCAATTAAATCATTACCTTCATCTCCACTAATACTATCATTGCCTAAACCACCAAAGATAACATCATCGCTATCAAATGATTCTGAGGAATTAGCTTCAGCAGCATAGACTGTATTAAAATTGTTTTGATTTGTTGATAAATTGGCAGAAAAATCAGTCGTACTTGCTTCTGCAAATAGGCTTAAACCTGCTATTGTAAAACTTGCTTCGTTAGGGCCGTCTTGTTGAATTTCTCCATCTTTTCCCAGTCCCCACCAGTTATTAGGCCAGTCAAAGTTATTACCAGAAAGATAGTCAGTACCAGAACCTCCATACAAAAAGTCTTTACCGCCTTGACCTTTTAATGTATCGTTATCAAAGCCTCCATAACCTGTATCATTGCCATCTCCACCTTCAAAATAATCATCTCCGTCTTCACCTTCAAAATAATCATTACCACCTCCACTATAGAAAATATCTTTTCCACGACCACCAAACATTTGATCGTTAGCAGGGGAACCAGAAATTTTTTCAATATTAACTAAAACATCTTCTTCCCCTCCATCAGTAACGACATAAACATCAGAACCAGGATCAAGATAGTTTGGTACTTGCTGTACTTTAACACTGCCTCTGTCTTCATAGCTGGCTTCGTCTTCACCTGGTCCACCATCAAGAAAATCCCAACCTTGACCACCTACTAATTTATCGTTTCCCCCGTTACCTCGGAGAACATCATTATTTCCGTTGCCAAAAAGCTCATCATAGTCTTGAGAACTACCTTCAACCCATTCACCTCTATCAGTTCCAATCCAACATACTGCTCCAGAGATGTTAATCACTCCGTCTGGAAAGTAGTAGCCGTCTGGATGCAATTGGTAGAAAAAATTAGAGAATGAGTTTTTGACATCTGAGCGCTTCAAATATCCATAATCTGTATCTTCAGTTAGGTCGTGATATGTTATATTCATCTTCAAATCCTTAGCATTTAAAGCCGTAAAAGCATGAAGTAGTTTCCCCGCATAATCATCGGAGGCAAATTGATTGACATCATATCGAAGATGAGAGATAGGGTCTTCAGCATTAGGATCATTATTACCATTAGGGAATAGAGCAATTTTTTCTTTTTCAAGGAATTTAACTGATGAATAATCAGTAGGTGAGCCTAGAGAAATTATGCGAACACGATTATCAACAGATGAAAAATCTGATGCCTGTAAGCCATCTTCAACAAAGAAGTTTCCTTGTGAATGAGCTACAAAAATAAGAGAGTTATTATTACCTGAAATTGAATCTTTTAGCTCTTTTGTCGCTTCCCAATTACGATTTCTTATTATTGAAGTTGCTGTGTTAGTTTCCACATAGCCGGTAATAATATTTTGGCTAACATCTTGGGGTTTTTCATATAAAAATTGTACAAGAGCTTCAACAAAATCGCTTTGAGGATCAGACGTTACCCTACTACCCAAGCCTGATAAATCACCACTATTACGGAGAAATTCAGTCACTTTGGTTCTTTCTTCTTTTACTAAAAATAAAACTCCTATATCCAAGAAAAATACTTCTGGTAAACTAGAGTTATTAGAATTCTTCGGAATAATCCTATTCTTGGTTATCTTATAACCATTATATATTTGCTCAAATTGTTCCTTAGTTAATCCATACTGTCCATAATTAGGTTCTGAAGGTTCTGGAGTTTTTGGTAGAAATGTAGAATACGCGGGTCCATCTGTTAGAGTTTCTTGCGAAGCTTGATAAGAGTCATAATCTCGAATCAGTTGACCATATTTCTGATCAAATTTATCTACGGCATACTGAAAAAGCTGAGGAATCATTATACGATTGAAATTTGTAAAATCTTGGTCCTTTTCTTTTCCTCCTGATTCCGAAATATTTTCCCAGTTTTTATATTCCAAAGAATCCATTGGAGCCTTGCTAGAGTTGGTAATGCTAAAGGCATCTTTTACTGCATTCGCATGAGCATTGATGTCAGTTACATTCATGCCATTGATGAAAACAACCTGACTTGTTCCACGACTGGTAATTACTGATTTTAATACTTGGTCCCAATTGCCTATATTATAACCATTAGAACTATTGGAGCTTGATTCTTCACTACTAATCGCACCTGTGCTATTGCTATTTAAAGTCAAAATTACAGAATCATTTTCTCGCTTCAAACTCTGAATCTGCCCCTCACTCAAACTAATCCCCTGCACAACATTAGAAAACAACTCCCCCTCATCCCCAGGAGTATCACTAACATTAACCTTAGCATCAATCGAATGACCAAACTCCTCTAATAAAACACTATTAATAACTGGCAAATTATTCCCATACTGACGCAAGAAATCTTCAGAAAAAATAATTGTATTTGTTTCGGTTACATAAACCGCATTAGCCCCTTTCAACTCCGCACCCGATCGCACTTCAACTAAAGGAAACCCCTGAAAATTCCCCGCAGAAAAATCACTTTGTAACAAACTATAATCATTCCCCTCCCCAAACACCATTCCCATCTGGGTTGTGAAGTCCCCCCGACTCGCAAACCCCCCTAACCCGGATTGAAATAACTGGGCCAACTGTTGCGGTTCCGTGACCCACCCCGTTAAGGCCGTCGTTAATTGGCCCAAGAGAGCATTTGTAAAGAATTGATCATCAGACAAGACTTGAGGATTAACTGTATTCATTGGAGAACTCCCTATCCGTAAAATTACGGTAAACAACGATAAAAAATCTAAATTTCTTCTACAAACTCAGGAAAATTAATGATTAACCCGATCACAATTGTTACCAAAACCCGTGAAATTGGTAGACCTATGGAATTAATCGGTAATTTTTCTAATGGGACTAACCGTATCATTACGGAGATGGAAATAGTGAAATTCCAAAGGAAATTGAAAAGAAATTGAAAAGAAATCTAAACATTGATGTAAATTTTCTCTTTTTCCTCTATTATCCAAATTATCAATTTACGTTTTTTCTCAAACTCTCCCTAGACAGTTTATTCAAACTATTTTTAGATTAACCCTCATGACCAGTGCATCTACCCAAGATAACTACTTAGTGAATCTACCCATCCCCCTCAAACAGCAATTACAAGGGCAGTTTGAGCGTCAATATAAATGCGGAAGCCGAATTTCGTGGAAAGTCTTTGAGCAAGATTGGAGTCGGGAATTGTCCTCCGCTCCCCCCACACCCCCATCAGTGAGAGCCGCAGTGTATTTATCAGAGATTTATTCCAAAGCTCGAAACCATTGTGAATATAGGATTGCAGACGGTCTTTGTCTCCTTTTACTGAAGATTTCCTACCAGAAGTGGATGGACAAATACCGTCTCAGTGACAATTCCCCCTTCCCCACCTCTGACCGTGACCCCGAACCGATCAAAATTGCGATCGCCAATCGTCCCCAAACGAAAACCGAACAAACCGATTATATTCCCCGTCCCACCCTGGAAAATATCTGTTACAATACCCTGACTCAACCAGGTGCCCTCCTGCAAATCAAAGCCCCTCAAGAACGAGGAAAAACCGCCCTGATCACTCAAGTCTTAAACCAGTTAGAAACAGAAGGGTATTTAACCGTTAATTTGAGTTTAAAATTAGTTGATCAGCAACAATTTAAACATCTGGATCTGTTCTTAAAATGGTTGTGTTTTCAAGTTAGCCAAAAATTAGGACTAACGATTGATTTCAAGCAAGATTGGTTAGAGGATATTCTCGGTAGTAAATCCTGTTGTAATAACTACTTTCAACAGTATTTAACTCAAATTAATCAACCCCTAATTCTCTGTTTAGATGATGTAGACTTAATTTTTCCCCATCCCACTATTTCTAATGATTTCTTCCCCTTACTGCGGTTTTGGCATGAACAAGCCAGAAGTTGTAGTTTGTGGAAAAAATTACGTTTAGCGGTGATTTATTCCACAGAAGTTTATATTCCATTAAATATTCATCAATCTCCCTTTAATGTTGGGGTTCCTGTGGAATTAACCGAATTAACTTTAGGGGAAGTTCAGCAATTAGTCTACCAAAAAAAACTGAATTTAAAAGACCCTGAAATTCATCAATTGAGCAACTTAGTCGGGGGACATCCCTATTTAATTAACTTAGCCCTTTCTTACCTAAAAACCCATCCCCATACCACCTTAAAAAAACTCCTGGAAACCGCACCCACGTCTTCAGGAATTTATAGAAACCATTTGATGAAACTTTTTTTAAACTTAATGGAAAAACCCGAATTCAAAACCGCTTTAAAGCAGTTAATCACCCAAAGAAAACCCATACAGTTAGAAACTTTAACCCATCATAAACTCTATAGTATGGGATTAGTTAAAAGCGTGGGCAATAAAGCTACTATTTCTTGTTTATTATATCAATTATATTTTCAAAATCAACAATTGGGAGAATCCCTATAAATTTAGAGTTAAAAATAATAGTGATTAACAGTGGGTCAAATCCTATTCCCTCAGCAGTGCGAGTGTCCTCACTCGCTGGATTATAGTCTTGTTAAATCAATATTTCCTGATCAAAAAAAAGTTAAACCCGTCTGGAAATCAATTCGAGATGGGTAGAATATTTAAGACGATGCCAAAATCCTGTTGATTAGAATTTCTCCATTAATCCTAATAATAAGAAACTACCCATGAGTAAAGAGGTTGATTTTTTCATGATTGAAACTCCTAAGTAAAAATATAAAAATCGTCTTGAAGCTAGAAACAAATGAGGACTGAGGAATTAGGAACGAAGCCTAAAATTCTACCGTTCCTAATTCTGAAATCAAGGGCTTTTACACCGAAGAATTCGAGCGATCGCGTCCAACAGACTGAGAAATTGGACGATGGGCATAAGGGTTGGAATAAGCGGTCGTGTTGACATCGGTAGCATCATAAATTTCCCATTCATGAATGCCATGACGGTTGAGAATTCGTTCCGCCTGACGGATTTCATCTTCAACGCCATCGACCATAACCACATCATCCCCTCGGTTGAGGTGATCGTTATAAACTTGAGCGCGATTTTCAGGCACACCTAAACCGACTAATCCTCCCGTTGCCCCGCCAGCAACCGCACTGATAGCCCCACCTGATAATGCTGTTGCGAGTGCTGTTGCTGCGGCTCCTCCAGCAATCACAGGGCCCACACCGGGGATGGCTAAGGTTCCCAGTCCTACCAGTAAACCGCCTAAACCTCCGAGGGCTGCTCCGGTTGCTGCGCCAGCTTTTGCGCCTTCGTCGGCTCTATTGCCTTGAGTTCGAGGATCGAGATTAACGCCTAAATTGTGCTGACTTGTGGACATTAGGGGACGATTGCGGTCAATATCTTTGGCAATCAGGGAAACGCGCTCCATCGGGAAACCAGAATCTTTTAAATCGGTGAGCGCAACCTCTGTATCCCGGCGATGATTGAACACACCAATTGCTCGTTTATAAGCAGAGTGGCTGCTCTGTGTGACGGGTGTTGCTGATGTCACGGGATAAGTCGCTGGCCCAGAAACAGGTGCAACTTTAGCAATATCGGGGCGGTTAGGTTTGCGAAGAACTGAAGTTTCCACAGGTGCAGACTGTTCAGAGGCAACACCAGGGGCATCATAAACCCTGTATTCTTCTATATTATGGGTTTGTAGGATTTGATGGGCGTGGGCAATCTCAGACTCATTGCCATCGACAATAATCAGATATTCACCGCGACCGATGCGTTCGTTATAGATTTTGGCGTGTTCTTCGGGAATTCCCAAGCCAATCAATCCCCCTAACAAACCGACCGTCGCTGCCCCAATTGCTGTTCCGGCTAAGGTTGCGATCGCTGTTGCGGTGGCTCCCGCTAACATAACTGGGCTAATTCCAGGGATGGTGATACTGCCTAAACCCACTAACAACCCGGTTAGTCCCCCTAAAACGCCCCCGGTTGTAATTCCAACCGCCGCGCCTTCTTCAGCTTTATTATCGACTTGGTTCGCCACACGATGTTCGGAAACCGAATCTTGGACATCGGCTCCCGCGATTTTCGATTCCTGAAGGTCATCTCTGGTAATCACAGAAACGTGATCCATCGGAAAACCAGAATCTCTTAAGGCATAAAGGGCTGATTCGGCGGAACGACGGTTAGGAAACATACCTACAGCACGCCGATTTTGACCCGTAACGGGATTAGAATGGCTAATTGTCATAATTTTTTTCCTTGAAAATATTTTATTGGTGTTTGTAGTTTCAACAAGCTCAACTCAAATTATTGGGTTTTAGTGCTAAAATAAAACGACAAATTCTGTCGCACAAATCAACACTAAAAACTTGTTTCCAAGTGATCTCATCTCCTCAAACAAGGGTCTGAGGTTTACAGGGGTTTTCACTGATCAGTTTTAATTTCTATACCTACTACCTTAACGAGATTAGGGATCTTTGTCCTCTGTCTTTTGAAGCAACTTTTTGAGTCAGAAAGGAATAGGAATTTTACACGGATAGCAATTTGAAGTCTGATTGGAATTGCGATTATTATTGTTGGGATCACTGACTTGATTCGATCTGAACAACATACCCGGACTTTTTCCCCTGAATTTCCTCATCCAGTAACACAGATAAGGGGCTACTATTATTTAAGTATTTAAGGGGATTGTTCAGATCGGGTGTAGGCTGTAGACTGTAAGATATGGAAAATTCAAAACGATTAAACTTGATCAGGGTGTAGCTTGTGTTTAGGGGTTTGATCATTGGTTTGTTCAGTTATCCCTAAAGACTGATGACTTCCCTTTTGATTAGTTTTAAACTCTATAGCAATCCTATTTGAGTTGTGTTCAAAATTTAGGCTTAAAAGGGAACAGGGAACAGGGGTAATACTTCTGGTTGTTTCATATCAGTATTAAAATGTTACAACCTATTTAGGGTTGCTATATTATAGAATATTTTAATTCTATTAAAATCATAACTTAAAACATTCATTCATTTTAAGAAAATGCAACATAATAAACTCTCCGATGATCCGTTATGGTTTAAAGATGCCATTATTTATGAAGTTCCAGTTCGAGCCTTTGCCGATAGCAATGGGGATGGCATTGGAGACTTTATTGGATTAACAGAAAAATTAGATTATTTACAGGATTTAGGGGTGACAGCCTTATGGATTCTTCCCTTTTTTCCCTCCCCCTTGCGAGATGATGGCTATGATATTGCCGACTATATCAATGTTAACGGAATTTATGGGAATTTAGAGGATTTTAAAACCTTTTTAAATGCAGCCCATGATCGCGGAATTCGGGTGATTGTGGAATTAGTCATTAATCATACTTCCGATCAACATCCTTGGTTTCAACGGGCAAAACGAGCGCCCAAAGGCAGTAAAGAACGGGATTTTTATGTCTGGAGTGATACCCCGGAAAAATATCCTGAAGTCCGAATTATTTTTAAAGATTTTGAAACCTCAAACTGGGCTTGGGATAGTGTAGCGAAAGCCTATTATTGGCATCGGTTTTATTCTCATCAACCGGATTTGAATTATGATAATCCTGAAGTGATCAAAGCAATTTTAGAAGTCTTAAACTTCTGGATGGAAATGGGAGTTGATGGAATGCGACTCGATGCCATTCCCTATATTTTTGAACGGGAAGGAACAAACTGTGAAAACCTACCCGAAACCCATCAACTTTTAAAACAATTACGGACTTATTTAGATGCTAACTATGCTAACCGAATTTTCTTAGCAGAAGCCAACCAATGGCCGGAAGATGCCTCTGCTTATTATGGCGATGGTAATGAATGTCACTTGAATTTTCATTTTCCTTTAATGCCTCGATTATTTATGGCATTACGGATGGAAGATAGTTTCCCCATTATTGATATTTTAAATCAAACTCCTGCAATTCCCGATAACTGTCAATGGGCATTATTTTTAAGAAATCATGATGAATTAACCCTGGAAATGGTGACAGATGAAGATCGAGATTATATGTATAAAGTTTATGCCCAAGATCCCCAAGCTAGAATTAATTTAGGAATTCGACGTCGCCTTGCACCATTATTAGGAAATGATCGCCGTCAAATTGAATTAATGAATAGTTTATTACTCTCCTTGCCCGGAACTCCCGTGTTATATTATGGGGATGAAATTGGCATGGGAGATAATATTTATATTGGCGATCGCAATGGAGTCAGAACACCGATGCAATGGAGTCCAGATCGCAATGCTGGATTTAGTCGAGCGAATCCTCAAAAACTCTATTTACCCTTAATTTTTGATTCTGAATACGATTATGAAGCCATTAATGTAGAATTCCAAAGTAGAAATCCGAATTCCTTATTATCTTGGATGAAACGGATTATTACCATGCGAAAACGGTTTCAAGCCTTTGGACGAGGAACTTTTGAATTATTGCATCTTGAAAACCGCAAAGTTTTAGCATTTACCCGCACTTATCAGGGAGAACATCTTTTAATTGTTGCTAATTTATCTCGTTTTGTTCAATCAGTTAATTTAGATTTATCCGCCTTTAAAGGTATGGTTCCCGTTGAAATCTTTGGGCGGACAGAATTTCCTAAAATTAGTGATTATTCCTATTTTATGAGTTTATCTCCCTACGGATTTTACTGGTTTATGCTCCAGTTTGATCCTAAAGTGGCTTTACTTCCTCGACCTCAAACCCAATTACCCGTTTTTGCTGTTCAAAATAGCTGGCAAGAAATCTTAACAGAACCCTCCTTAAAAACTAAATTAGAATCTATTTTACCTGAATATCTCTATCGATGTCGCTGGTTTATGGGGAAATCCCGAATTTTACAATCGCTCAAGATTACAGAAGCAATTACCATTCCTTATAAAGACAGCCAAGCAATTATTATTTTATTGCAAACGGAATATACAGAAGGATTTCCCGAAACCTATCTATTTCCTTTAACTTATGTTAGTGGAAACTTGGCAGAACTGTTGACAATAGAAACGCCACAATTTATTTTAGCGACTATAAAACGGCAGGCGGAAACCGGAATATTATTAGAAGTGGGACAAAATATTAACTTCTTAAGTTTACCCTTAGAAATGATTATGAATTCTGACCGTTATTCTGGTCAATTTGGTAACTTAGTCGCTACGACAACGGAAGCTTTAAAACAACAGGATTTAGAACAACGATTAGACCCCCATTTGTTAAAAGAGGAGTTCGATAATTCCTTTGTTATTTATGGCGATCGCTTTCTATTTAAACTATTCCGTCGTGTCGAAGAAGGCATCAATCCAGAGTTAGAAGTTCGTCAATTTTTAGAACAAAAACAACACTTGAAATATACAACCCCTTTAATGGGTGGATTAGAATATCGTCGCCATCGAGGAGAATCGATCACCTTAGGGGTTTTACAAGGGTATATTCCCGATGCGATTAATGCTTGGAATTATACCTTAGATAGCTTACGAGATTACTTTGATCGAGTCATCCTACAACCCAGTCAAGACTTAGAAGCTTTGTTTTCAACCCGTTCTTTATTTGATCTCTATCAACAACCCTGTCCTGAAGAAATTTTATTACTGATTGGTTCCTATTTAACCAATGCAGAACTTTTAGGACAACGTACCGCAGAATTGCATATTATTCTATCCAGTGATGCTGATAACTCTGATTTTGCTCCTGAACCCTTTTCTAGATTTTATCAACGATCAATTTATCAATATTCTCGCAATTTAACCGGACAAATTTTGCTAAAATTAAAAAAAAGACTGGAAACCTTACCCTCAGAAATCAAACCTCTAATTCAACATATTTTAGACGATCAAAATTACATTTTAGGACGATTCCAAAGCTTATTAAATTTAAAAATTACTGCCCTCAGAACCCGGTGTCATGGTAACTATTCTTTAATGGATGTATTGTATACAGGGAAAGATTTTATCATCATTGATTTTGAAGGAGAATCCTATCGGTCATTAAGTGAACGAAGAATGAAACGTTCTCCGTTGCGAGATGTCGCTGGAATGTTACAATCCTTTGATTTTGCCACCCGTTTTGCCCTCCGAGAAGAAGTTAATAATGGCATGATTCGCCCTGAAAATTTACCCCTGATGGAACAGTGGGGGCAATTATGGTCAAATTGGGTCAGTGCAGCCTTCCTCAACCGTTATTTAGAAACAGCGTCCATAGATAGTTTTTTACCCCAAGGAAAACAAGAACTGACTGTTTTATTAGATTGTTATTTATTAGAAAAAGCTATTCAGGAATTAGGCTATCATTTAGATTATCGCCCCGAATTATTAGACATCTCTCTCAAACGATTAGTGTCGATTTTCCGCTAGTTTGTTGTTTCATCCTTCATACCCCGTAGAGACGTGCCACGGCGCGTCTAAAGTCTTGAGAAATTTGGTGGCTTCAGCATCATTTCCAATTTGGATAAATGAGATAGCTAATTCCTCATCTCTATCAATTTTTTGAGTAGCCTCAATAATAGTTTGGATAACAGCTTGAGGGTGGTCTGGCTGACCGTCTGTTACTACAATAATCGTTTCACCGTTTGTTCAGAATGACCAACATTAACTTATTCAGGTTATACCGAAATACTGCCGAACAGGGAATAACTTGATAGTTATCATAAAGTCGCTCGAAAACTTTTTCGTATTCAGGATATTTCTTCTCCTTCTAATTCTAATTTAGTACAAGGTTTTACCGGATCAGTTTTCAGTGAAGGTCTCCAACAAGGTCTCCAACAAGGAAGACAACGGGAGGCGATGTCATTTGTTACTCGTCAGTTGACTCGACGAGTCGGTGCGATCGCGCCTGAAATACAAGAACAAATTCAGACCCTATCTGTAGAAGAATTAGAAAATTTAGGAGAAGCACTTCTGGATTTTTCAGAAGCAACAGATTTAGAAAATTGGTTGAATCAACGTCAGCCTTAATGGGTACAATAGAGGCTCATCTGTTTAAAACTTCACCTAATACTTTAAGGAAATTTAACCCATGACCGTTGATGAAGCTCTTGCGATCGCAGAAGTTGTCCTCGATGGCGAATGCTTAAACGACGTACAAGAGCTAATATTTAGACAATGTTGGGAAGGTAGATGCTCATATCAAGAAATTGCTAAACTTTCCAAGTATGATGATGAATACATAAAATCTATTGCTGCTAAACTTTGGAAACAACTCTCAGACGCTTTTGACGAAAAAGTAAAAAAAATAATTTACAGTCTGTTTTTAAGCGATATTTGCGACGAAATCAGGTTAACTTACACCGCCATCAGGTAATTGAAGTCAATCTGACTGGAAAAACTTTAAGTGGAGCCAATCTAACTGGAGCAAGACTATTTACAAATTTAGGTGTAGATTCCTGTCAAAGAGATTCACACAACTCAATGCTACTTGAAAATAACACTGACTCCCCAGAAGAAATCATACAATCTGAAGCAGAAAATAATCACCAAACTCACTCTAACCTAGAAGAAAAAATCTATCTGTGGAACAATTTGTATTTCCACTGCGAAGAACAAATAAAAATAGCTGAAGCACTGGATCGTGCCAATATTCTTTTTTTTCCTAATGCTAAAGTCCGCCTGACCACACCAGAAGGTAGACAAAATCAAGAAGCGAACTTCCTAATTTTCTATCAAGGTAAATGGGGTATTCTGGAATTATCCCATCCTAATACATTAAGACCTGAAGATCGCGATCGCTTTTTTGAAACTCATGGTATCCGCATTATCCATTATTGCGACTGTAATAGGTGCAATGAAGAACCCGATCACCTTGTGCAAGAGTTTATAGAGATTTTGAGTCAGGGATGAAGTTAGAGATAGCCCAACTTTTAGAGGGTCTTACAACCGCGATCGCATTATCTCACGAGCCTGAGTAAAAATTGGCTATCTATAAACTCGCTAATAAAGCAACTGGAAATACCGTTAAAATATCTCCAATCTTCAAGGAATAGCTGCCTTTAATTGATTGATTAGTAATAGTATCTTTCCAATCTATTCCCCACGATTCAGGTATTTCAATGGCTGTGTTTTTCCAAATTTTTTCACCCAAGGGAAACTGTTTCGGTTCCACTAAATTCGTTAAAAATCGAGGAATAACGGTAATCGTAATCGTCTGACCATAGGTTCGACCAAAGGCTAAAATATGTTCCGCATAGTCTCCCGTTACCTCTAAGGGAATATAAGTTCCCTGTTGATAAACTTCCAGATATTGCTTGCGAATCGCTAACCCTTGAGTAATTAAAAATAACTTCATCCGTCCATCTTCAGGAGTGGTTTTTAACTCCTCAATCAAAGACAAAATATCTTCCTGAGAACGGGATTTAATCTCCTCAAGAAACTTGATCCGTTTTTCATAATCAACCGGACGACGATTATCAGGATCAACTAAACTTAAATCCCAGAGTTCCGTTCCTTGATAAAAATCGGGTAAACCAGGGCTAGTGATTTTTATTAAAGTTTGGGATAGGGAATTAAACATCCCATAAAAGGCTATTTTTTGTTGAAAAGTTTTGAACTCTTGTAAAAACTGATTATTCTCAGAAGCGTTTAAAATTTTGTCAATAAAAGCGAGGAAACCCTCTTCATAAACGGAGTCAGGACGCAACCATGCGGTATGAACTTTCGCTTCTCGAACGGCTTTAATCGCAAACTGTTTCACCCGTTCTACAAATTCAGGATATTCTGCTTGATAAAAGGGATAGGAACCGATTAAATTTTGATACAAAAAATACTCGTCATTCCCATCAGGAATAATTCGCCCATCGGTTTCTGTTTTCTTGTCACGATTTAACGCCATCCAAGTTCTAACTTGTGCTTCCCATTCATCAGGAATTTCTGAAATAACGTTTAATCGAGCGCGTAAATCTTCACTGCGTTTGGTATCATGGGTTGAGGTTGTATTCATCGTATGGGGCCAACTTTTTGCCCGTTTTTTATTAAATTGATGGAAGGTATCGGGAATAATTCCAAATTGATCCGGTGCACCCCCGACTTCATTTAAAGAAACAAAACGGTTATAGACATAAAAGAGCGTATCTTCCACCCCTTTTGCGGTTAATGGCCCGGAAAATTGTTGAAACTTCATGACAAAATGGAGCCATAACTGTTTATTTTCATCGCTTAAATAGTGATCATATTCTAGTAATAAAAACTTTTTAATTAAATTGAGTTCGTTAATCAGTTCAGGATGTTGTCCTTTTGCTTCTTGAATGGCAAACTGAACATAATAGCGATCTTCTTCGCTGACTTGTCCTTCATTAATATAAGTTCGATATACAGGAAAGCGCACTAATACTTCTAAAATTGCGGTTTGTAACCCATGTAAAGTTAAGTCTCGTCCATAACGATATTGACCCGCAATGTGTTTGAGTAATCCTGCTAAATTATCCGCATCTCCGGCTAAGTTACGATTAGCAATTAAACGTTTTTTATCAATTAATAATTGTTTAAAGGATGCGGTTAATCCGGTTGCATCTCGATAAATTTGGCTAAAACGGTCTTCATTTTTGCGATGACAAAACAAACTATTGGCATAAATTAAAAATTCATAACCTGAAGTTCCTTCTATTGGCCAATGATTAGGTAAATCTTCCTCAATATTTAAAATTTTCTCAACGGTTAGATAAACATTTATGACTTTTTCCCGTATCCCTTGTAAATATTGCAAGGGGTTATACAGTCCATCAATATGATCAATTCTTAATCCGGTAAATTTCCCAGACCTGACGAATTTAAAAATCAGATCATGAGTTTTATTAAAAACTTTTTCATCCTCGACTTTGACGCTAATTAATTCATTGACAGTAAAAAAGCGTCGATAGTTTAATTCCTCTGCGCCGACTTTCCAATAGGATAATCGAAAAAATTGTTCAGAAAGAAGCCGATCTAAGAAGTTAAAACTTTCAGGATCGCCTGTTTTTCCATTCAAGTATTCAATATTTTCATCAATGAATTTCTTGATATCGCTATTTTCTTGATACAGTTCCCAAAGTAAGCCTTTTGCAAATAACGCCTGCGATCGCCGATCTTGACTCGATTCTTCATTGGGAATATTTTTCAAAACATAAAGCACCCCTAACAGTTTAATTACATTCGGGTGTCTTCGTCCTAATCGTCCTTCTAATTCTTTGAGGCGATGACTCACTAAATAAGTATAGGATTCAATTTTCAAGGGGAATTTTAGGCTATAATAATTGACATATAACACTTCTTCTTCGTAAGAAATTGTTAACTGTCCATTTTCTAAACAATTCCCATAAAAATCCCCTAACAATGGGGCTAAAACTCGACCTTTAAAGTTATCATGGGAATGTTTCCAATCAATATCGAAAAAATCTAAATAATCGGAATCAGAACCATATTCAAAGATATCCGTTAAATATTTATTTTGGCTATCATAGGCCATGTGGTTAGGAACAATATCCTGTAACCATCCCATCCCATTATTTTTGATTTTTTCCATTAATTGATCAAAGTCTTCCTGGGTTCCCAGTTCAGGATTTAATTGATTTTGATCAACAACATCATAGCCATGAGTGCTTCCGCTTCTGGCTTTGAAAATTGGGGACGCATACAGATCGGAAATGCCTAATTCATGTAAGTAATCAATGATCTCTTTAACATGATTAAAATTGAAATGGCCATTAAACTGAATCCGATAGGTGGCTAGAGGAATTCGCATAATAATCTTTGAGATGAAATTTCGGAGCTTATGCTAATTTTAACCTTTATTTTTTGTTTTAGCTATCTATCTTAGGGTATGATTTTTATTGAAAACTATAGAATTACGTTGATTGTGATAACTTTAATGTAGGATGGGCTTTGCCCATCATGTATTAACTCATGATTTTAATATCGATATTGGTGGGCAAAGCCCACCCTACAAAAATCAAGTTTCATACAAAACAAAACTTTCTGGAACTAAGGTTAATTCTGAAGTATCCATTAGCGTTTCGGGTAAATTTGATCCTGAACCCATCCACTTTTTATCAGTAGAATCTAAGCGTTTATGCCAAGTTTTACCAATTAAATCAGGACTGTAGGAAACTGGATTTTTACTAAAATTAATCAGACAAAAAACCTGATTGTCTTCAAACCAACGCCGGAAGTATAATAATTTATTCTCTTCTATACAGTCGACTTCTTGATGATTGCGATCGCGCAATTTTAAAGCTGGAATACTCTTGCGTAACTGAATCAAAGTTTGATATAATTTCCATAATGCTTGATGTTTTCCTTCTTGCTTCAACTGCCAATTTAACTTACATTGATCAAAGATTTCTCGACTTTGAACATCAGGAACATCACCCCCCAGATGAAACGCTTCAAAATCTGCTTTTCGTCCTTTTCGCACGGCTGCAATTAAATCTTGATCCGAGTGACTAATAAAATATTGAAAAGGTGCAGGTTCTCCATATTCTTCCCCCATAAATAATAAGGGAATATAAGGTGATAGTAACACCGTTGCGGCAGCCAATTTCAACGCTTCATAAGAGACTAAAGCTGTTAATCTTTCTCCTAATAAACGGTTGCCAATTTGGTCATGATTTTGACTAAATACTAAAAATTGATAGGGAGGGCAATCTTTCGCTGACTGTCCATGTAACCGTTGACGGTTAGGGGAATAATCCCAAGTGTAAATAAAGCTTTCTCGGTAGGATTTGGCTAACTGTTCACAACGACCATAATCTTGATAATACCCTATATTTTCACCCGTTAATACTGTATGAATAGCATGGTGAAAATCATCACACCACTGCACATCTAAACCATAGCCTCCTACGGCTTTTGAACGAATTAATTTAGCATCGTTTAAATCCGTTTCAGCCATTAAATAAAACTTTCGATCTTGCTGTTGAGAAAATTCAGCAACATTATCGGCTAATTCCTGTAAAATATGTTTAGCTCCTAAATCAAAAATATTATCCGCCGCATCTATTCTTAAAGCATCAATGTGAACATCGCGTAACCAATACAGAGCATTTTCAATGATAAAATGCCTCACCCCTTGACAATAAGCTTGGTCATAATTAATCGCAAATCCCCAAGCTGTTTGATAACGTTGTGTAAAATAGGGGCCGAATTCGGCTATGTAATTTCCTTCGGGGCCAAAGTGATTATAAACCACATCTAAAATCACCGCAACGCCTTGTTGATGGCAAGCATTGACTAAGCGTTTTAACCCTTCAACTCCGCCATAGGAGTTTTGAACTGCATACAGATAAACGCCATCATAACCCCAATTGCGATCGCCAGGAAACTGACCAATAGGCATTAATTCAATGGCATTAATTCCTAACTCTAATAACTCAGGAAGACGAGGAATAATGGCTTCAAATGTTCCCTCTGAGGTAAACGTGCCAACGTGCAGTTCATAAACAATTAATTCATCTAAGGGAATTGTTTCGCAGTTCTGATCCTGCCAAATAAATGTATTTTGATCAATCACTTCAGATGCACCATGAACCCCTTCCGGTTGGGAATAGGAAGCGGGATCAGGATGAGTACATTCGCCATCTAATTGATAAAAATAACGGGTTTCTGGGGGAATATTTTCTACCTTTGCACTCCAGTATCCCTGTTCATCCCGTTCTAAAGCAATTAACCGTTCTTCAGGAGATACGATTTTGAGGGAAACAGTTTCTCGTAATGGCGACCAAACGCGAAATTCACAGCAATTATCACCTAAATAATTTGCACCAAGTTTCATGATTAAATTGGGGGTTAACTACAGTTTTGGATATAGAGATGAGCTTTGGCTGATCTCTACTTCTGGAATTTCTAACGGTAAATCAACCGCATTTCCCTCTGCTGGTTGTAATAAATTGGCTTCGGTTTGAGATAGGGTTAAATCCTGGGAACGTTTGATTTTTAGCTTTTCTGCTAAGGTATCTCGTTGATTAACCAAATAGATACTTACTAACGTCAAGCCAACTCCCATTGATTGTAACGGACTCAGAACTTCTTGTAAAAAGAAATTTCCAAATAATAGGGCAAAAACTGGGGTGAGAAACGTCAGCGAACTCAAGCTGGTTAAGCTTCCACTCGATGCAAAATAGAAAAATAATCCATAGGAGATCGCACTTCCAAATGTTGTAGAATAACCCATCGCTACCCAACCCGACAGATCAATATTTTGCCATTGTTGAGTTTCTAAAATTGCGGATAACCCAAACAGAGGCAACCCCCCAATAATCATGTGCCATCCTGTTCCCATAACCGGATCAGCATATCGACAAACCCACCGCACTAATACTGTTCCCACGGCCATTGATAATGCTGCTAATAACATCAACCATTCCCCACTATTAAACAGTTGAGTTAGACTTGCAGAAGTGGTGAATAATTCGGGATTAAATAAGCCTAAAATCCAATCATCGGGTAAACCAATAAAACTAATTCCAATAATGCCAATGGCTAACCCCAACCATCCCCAAAACCCAATGGTTTCTTGAAATAACCACAGAGATAAAATCGCAACGGCTAAGGGTTGGGAGTCGATCATCACCGATCCTAACCCGGCTCCCGTCCGCATTAACCCTTGGGCTAAAAATCCTTGAAATAAAGTAGCATCCACAGCCCCAAAAATTGAGATCCATAACCAAGCTTGCCAGCCTTGCGGTTGCGGACGTCCCGATAGCAGCCCCGCCAAGAGTACCAAAACCCCGGCGGGGACTAACCGCACTCCCGCCATAAAAAACGGCGTTGTATGGGGAATAACGCCTTTCATCGCCACCATCGCTGTCCCCCAAAAGAAGAATGGGGCAATTAACAATAACGGTTGAAAGGGTAATTTGGCTTGGGTTTGCGGTTGCTGCATTCGCTTCTCCTGATCGGGGGGGACGAAAATTATGTACTTTTATTAAGCTGTTTATACAATATTATGGATTTAATGCAGTTCTGTCATTACCCATGATTTGGCCATTTAAACCTCGATACCGCAAACAAATCGCTCGCATAGAAATTAATGGTGCGATCGCCGGAGATACCCGCAAACGGGTGTTAGAAGCCCTAAAAACCATTGAAGAAAGGAAATTTCCCGCCCTATTATTGAGAATTGATAGCCCAGGGGGAACCGTTGGCGACTCCCAAGAAATTTATAGTGCGCTGAAACGGTTGCAAAAAAAAGTCAAAATTGTTGCCAGTTTTGGAAATATTTCGGCATCTGGTGGCGTTTATATTGGTATGGGAGCCGAACATATTATGGCGAACCCAGGAACAATTACCGGAAGTATTGGTGTAATTTTACGAGGGAATAATATAGAACGGTTATTAGAAAAAATTGGTGTATCTTTTCAGGTAATTAAATCGGGGCCCTATAAAGATATTTTGTCTTTTGATCGAGAATTAACCGAACCAGAAACACAAATTTTACAAGAATTAATTGATACCAGTTATCAACAATTTGTGCAAACTGTGGCTGAATCTCGTAATTTGGATCACGAAACCGTTAAAAGCTTTGCCGATGGTCGAATTTTTACCGGACAACAAGCCGTTGAACTGGGCATTGTAGACCGTTTAGGAACGGAAGAAGATGCACGACGTTGGGCGGCAGAATTGGTTAAACTCGATCCCGAAAAAACTGAATGTTTTACTTTTGAAAAACCTAAATCTTTTGCTAATAGATTGACTGGTAATAGTTTAGCCCCAAATAGCATTATTGCAGCTAACCGTTGGCTAGAATTTGAGTTATCTACCAGTGGTTTACCCTTGTGGATGTATCGACCCTAGAAATAAAAGTGGAGTTTTTATCGCTTCCTCCACTTTGTTACGGTCAAGGGAAGGCTAAACCCTTGATCAGAGCGGTCTAAGATCGTAAACGTTACGGGTTGATTGGAAAATGCAATTATACAGAAACACAACCCGTCTGAGTTGATAACAAATGAGGTGAGTTTATGAGTATACAATAGACGATAGGCTAAAATTGTTGTGACGGTAGAGTGAATTATGAAGCGGGATGAGGTTCTCAGTATTCTGGCGCAGCATCGGATGGTATTAAAAGACTTGGGAGTCAAGTTGTTGGCAATATTCGGTTCTGTCGCCAGGGATGAAGCTAGACCTGATAGTGATGTGGATATTTTAGTGGAGTTTGAGGGTTCAGTTACATTTGACCGTTATATGGATGTAAAATTTTACCTCGAAGATTTACTAGAAACGCGGGTAGACTTGGTAAGTAAGCGATCGCTTAAACCTCTGATTCGCTCTACTGTAGAACAGGAAGCCATTTATGTCGCGTAGTATTCGCCTCTATTTGGAAGATATCCTCACTTCTGGAGTCAAAGTCAAACGGTACACACAAGGAATGAGCTTTGAGGATTTCCAAGGTGATGAGCGTACTTATGATGCGGTTGTGCGGAATTTGCAGATTATTGGAGAAGCAGTTAAAAATATTCCCCCGGAAATTCGTTTAAAGTATTCAGAGGTTGAATGGCGAAAAATTGCCGGATTACGAGATATTTTAGCTCACGCTTATTTTAGCATTGAAGATGAGATTGTTTGGGATATTGTGGAAACTAAAATCCCCCCATTACTAATAGTAGTGGAGCGAATTTTAGAGGCAGAGTTTGGGGATGAATAACATTATAAAAATAGGATCTAACCTATTACTAACATTAAATCTGTTACAACTCATTTGGGATTGCTATAGATAGGAATGATATATTTATTGGAGAGTTATCCCCAATTTTAGAATCCAAGGGAGAGGGAGAGCGATCGCTATTTGAACTCAATCCCGTCTTTCAACAATACATCCCTAATTCCATCCTATCATCAAACTCAAACTAGGATATTATTGATCTTGATTCTATCATATTCTTCGTGTCCTCGTGTCTTTGTGGTTCCTTCTAAAGTTTCAAAATATTTAAACCTAAAAATAGAGCAGCTACCGAACCCGCTACACAAATTTCTCCGGCTTGAATTTTTTGCAATACCGCTTCCATCGGAATCAGAACGACTTCAATTTCTTCTGTAATATCCAGGGAAGTTTGTGTTAACAGTTTAACGGAATTGGCTAAAAATAAATGAACCGAATTAGTATCTTTAACCGGATTATCATATAACGTTGCGAGTTTAATAATAGACTCGGCGATATAACCTGTTTCTTCTGTTAATTCTCTTAAAGCTGCTGCTTCTGGGGTTTCTTTCTCTGGATTAAATGCACCTGCGGGTAATTCTAATAAAATTTGTTCAACACCATGACGATATTGACGCACAAAGACAATTTCCTGTTGTTCCGTAATCGGTAAAACTAAGGCAATATCCGGTCGAACATGAATAAAAAAATCATCAATAATTGTTCCATTTGGTAACTCAACGCTATCGCGTCGAATTCTGCACCAAGGATGATCAAAAACAAAATATGAGCTTAATCGTTTCCATTTCTGAATCAGTTTCATCAGGGTTTCAGATCTACAATCTTAGATGTGCCAAGACACGCCTCTACTTGCATTTTCCTCTCAAATGTGCTAAGAAAACATCAATCAACTAGAGTTTTCATGCAAGAACCATGCAAACGCAAAACTTCAAGCCAAAATTTAAGCAAACCGTACAAACGTTAGTCGCCTCAGATGTACCCGCGTTGTATGGGAGTCTGCTGTTGAGAACCTCTAGTGTTGTCGCTTGTCTGGCCCTAACAACTGCCTATCCCTTAGCGGTACAGGCGGTGGTGGTGGGAGACTGGAAAATCGATCCGAACACTGGAACCGTTGAGGTTGAATTACCATCGGGTAGTAAACCCCAATTATCGGTTTATAATATTCCGCCTCGTTTAGTCCTAGACCTACCGAATACCGAAGTTAAAATTAATATTACAGAACGCTATGAGACAGGCGTTGTCCGTCAAGTTACTTTAACCCAGGCTAAATCCAAACAAGCTCAATTAGTCGTTGAGTTTGCACCGGGTATTGCTATTGATGCGGAAGGGTTAGATTTACGACAAATAGGAATAGATAACCTCTGGGTATTGCGTCCGACACTGCAAACCTTACCGCCGGAAGCACCCCCTACCCCCACTAATGTTGCGACTTCCCAACCCCAAACCACCCCAACTCCTGCACAGGTGACAGCTTCTACAACACCCCAAACCACCCCAACTGTTAAACCGCCAGAACCCCCTAAACCGCCTCAATATTCTGTCCGTCAATATGACCCCAGACAGACCGCTTTACCCAACCCCCAACCCACGAGAGACTCTAGCTTAGAGGTTGTGAGAGTTCCGGTGACTCAACCGACTCAAGTTCAGGTGCTTCCCACGATGACGCCGCCACCTCCACCCCCTCAGACGGTAGTATATATCCCTCAAACACCGGGTTATCTCCCTCCGGTTCCCGTATCCGAAGCAGTGGTTTTGGTGGCTCCAAACCCACAATTGAGTAGCACTGCATCCCTTCCCCAAGCGGTTCCCTTTGGTCAACCATTACCTCCCTTGGGACAGCCAGGAACACAATCTTATATTTATCCTCCCCGTCCATCGGCGATTTTGCTCCCGACGGGAACGAAGTTAACGTTACTGTATCCCACTGAAGATCAAGTGCGTCTGACCCGTCGTTCTGAACGTCAGGATGTGTTGTTATTACAAGGAGGAATTGTTGATAGTTTAGGAAATTTTATTGTTCCGCCAGATACGCCAATTGTGGGAGAATTTGAAACCACAACAAAAGGCAGTCGATTTATTGCTCAAGCGATTAATTTAGAGGGTCGCAGTATTCCAATTCAAGGTCAATCTAATTGGATTCCAGGGTCTTTAGAAGTTAGTCCTGAACGAGTAGGAATTGGTACGGGTGCAGGAAGTTTAGCCGGATTTCTTGTTAGTGGTTTTACCGGAATTGGCGCCTTAGTCGGTGCAATTGCTGGGGTCGGAATTGGGATTGGAACATCCCCCTCCCCAACAACTTTACAACCGGGTCAAATGATTTCTATTCAGTTAACCCAAGATCTCACAACCCCGAATTTCTTCTTAGTCAATCAATGAAACAATAGATTAATAAGTCCAGTTTTGCTTGGTCTGCAAACTATAGGTTCCATCTTTCACATTCACCCGTTCTGAAATCAGATCGAGATCTCTAAACAGATTCGCTTGATGCTGTAGAGCATTCAGCGATTGTTCGTCAATGGGAATAATAGCGCGTTCAGCACTATGTTTCTGCAAAGTTTCTAGGATGGATGGATCGATTTCGTGCTGATCCACCAATCGTTGAGCTACTTCTAATTCCTGTTTTTTAGCCCAAGCTCCAGCTTCGTTTACCTCTTCTAAAATTACTTTCAGCAGGTCAGGATAGTCGCGGACTAGCTCTGGAATTGCGTAATAATAGGTCGGAACTTCTAAAGAGGCTTTGTCACCAAATATGCTCTCTAGGTCTGCAATTGAGCGCCCTGGGTAAGAGCTTCGGGTTTGAGTGGGTGTGTAGGGAACCCAAACCACCCAAGCATCAACTTCCCCTTGTCGGAATAGGGGCAACGCCTGTGGCTGGGTCAGATAAATGGGATCAATGTCGCTAAAATCGAGTCCTACTTTAGTCAATGCTTTTATAAGTATATAGTGGGCGCTGGAGCCTTTGTCAAAAGCGATCTTTTTACCCTTGAGGTCGGCAAGCGTCTGAATCGGCGAATCTTCCGGGACTAGAATCGCTTGGCCTTTGGGGGCGGTATATTTTTCCTTAGCCACCCGCACAAACACATGATCCGCCGCTTGCGAGAAAATGCTGGCCGTACCACCGCCACCGCAGAAATCAATTGTCCCGTTACTCAGGGCTTCGATCAGAGCAGATGCTGATAAAAAGCTTGTCCAGGTCACAATCAGCCCAAATGGTTGCAAACGTGCTTCTAGTAAGCCTTGATTGCGGAGAACTTCAAAATTCGTCATCCCCTCTGGATACCCGATTTTGAGTCGTTTGAGCCGTCGCGCTTGTTCGGCTAAAGGTGTGTTACCAGAGTGAGCAGAACGGTTAGAAAACCAGCGATCCAAAACGATACAGAAAATGATACCTCCCACAAACAGTCCCACAGTTTCCCATAACCGAAGGGTTGAGTTTTTAGGTGGATTAACCGGATTGACTGGACTGACCTGACTAATTTGGGAGGAGAGTATATGGCCAGATTCAGGAGTCGCCATCAGATAACTATTAAAAGCTAGACTCAAGACCAAACTTGAGACAACACCAATACCAAATCGCACAACAAACCGAGAGACAACCCATCTGGGCAAAATAGTCCTCCGTGATCTTAAGATATTTTGACCCATGAGTTTAGACAAAAGATCAAGCCAATAGCTAATCATAATAACCCCTTCGATAAATATAATTTATGGACATGGCTGGATGAATTGAAAATAGGAGATTAAAGTCAAAGCATCATTTGAGCAAATAGGGCAAACTATGAATGGCTAGATTGATTTTGCTCCAATGATCAGGCTATCCTGAAAGGGCAGGAAGCCGAAACCTATATTATTTAAGTCATTTCCATAAAAATAATTGATGATTGGAATAGATAGCACGTCGCATCATAGAATACAACCAAAGTGTTAGACTTTTCACGGCTATTTCTATATTATTAGAACTTACGCAAATCTTCTAATTTCTTGATATTGTGGGCTTGATTGCTAAATTTAAGTGATCAAGGTTTTCGGTAATCGCGCTGGTGTTGAGTGAGGGATGCTGATGGATTGGTTAATTACCACAATTAAAACTGGCCTAGCTGTTGCTGTAGCGACAACATTTGACGACAATATTTATCTGACTGGTTTCTTCAGTGAGGTTAATCGTACTTTTCGTCCTAAACATATTGTGGTTGGTGAGCTTATCGGGTTGACGGCATTGGTGATAGTTAGTTTGATTGGTTTTGTCCTGAGGTTAGCGATTGACTCAGTTTGGATCGGCTTACTGGGGATTCTACCGATACTTATTGGGATTAATAACTTGATCAACCTAAATAAAGATGATTCGGCCGAAGATAGGTCAGCAAATCTGAAAATAAACGCTAAATATCGAGGATTTGATTCTCGAAAGCGATCGCTTTGGGATGTCATCCGTGATCGGCAGACCTATAGTGTTTCCGCCGTCACAATTTCCAACGGCGGTAATAATCTTGGGATCTATATACCCCTATTTGCTAATAGCAACATCCAAAGTCTAGCGGTGATCATACCTATTTGCTATTTGATTGTTTGCTGCTGGCTATTTATGTCCTATAATCTGACTCGTCAACCGGGTATTGCTGTCGTACTTAGCCGTTATGCCAGTAAGATTTTTCCCTTCGTGCTGATGTGGCTGGGTTTCAGAATTCTATTAGACAGCAAATCCTATCGTCTTTTTTTCCCGAATATTTGACAGGCAAACGTTATCAAGGCATCCAAAAAATTTTTGATTGATCGAAAAGGGGTTGAGTTTTTTATTCGCTCGTCAGTCTGCTAAAAAAAATAATCTTAATACTGGGGCGGGTTATCATTAAGACTCTCTGGCAAAAGTCTATAAACAGGGCTTTTACACCATTTTGGGTACAATTTTTTTATCGTTCTTATGATCACTTGAAACCTATTCTTGGGTTCAAGAATGGAACTTACTTTTTGAACAGCCTTTTAGTCAATCTGGGCTTTGACTTCATCTTTCACATCTTCGATGGTGTGAAGAATTTTTGCTTCTGCCTGTTTTTCCTTGCCTTCTACCTGATCTTTAGGATCTCCAGTCAGATTCCCTACTGCTTCTTGAACTTTACCTTCGATATTTTTGGCGGTTGCCTTCGCTCTGTCTTTTAAACTCATGATTCTATCCTTATCAAATTTTCTACGTTATAGCATTTTTATCAAGTAACAACCATTTTTTTTAATGAAATAAAAAAATATATGCCATTAGGAATAGAATCCTCTCCATTCTAAAATTTAAGTTAATCAAATATCCGGCTATGGAAAAGACTATATTGATCAGTTTCAGCAAGTTAGACAACATAACGCAAAGACGCGCCTATATCTGCCGAAAGGCTATTAGCGCGTCTTTAAAATGGATTTGATCTGAAAACCTGTTAGAAACCGTCAACACTCCCTAAAAGCGTTCTGATTCTGGTCTGGTTGGTGTGGGAATAGTCCCAGGTTGGTTAATAAACAGGTTCCCTGCACCATCATTTTGATAAATACAGTTAATTGTGGGATTACTTTCTAAATCTCCGGTAAATCCAAAGGTATTCATGCGTTGTTTACAATCTCGCTCTTGTTGATTATTCAGGAGATTACGTTGTTTTAAAATTGCCCAGTTACTTGTGCGGAGGACGCATCCGGGTTGTAGTTTCGGTTGCGTCACATACACATTGAAGGGGTTGAGGGTGACAAAGACACGCAGATCCGTTACCATCGCACTTGCACCAAATTTAATACAGGTTTCGGTACTCGGCGCACTTCGGTCAATAAATTGACTGGAGGCTACGTTTTCTGGTGTTAAGGTGGTTGTGGAACTAATTGCAATTCCAATCCCAATTCCCAGAATCAGTACCCCGCCAATCACTGCTAAAGCTGTGTAATTAAAGAGTGAAGGTTTAGCAGGTGCCATTTTGGTTCTACGTCTCATAAAAACTCAACAGGGTTGAAACACTCAAACTAGAGTAGAGTATATTCCTTCTGATATGTTATCGCGTTCAGATGTCCGGTGTGGGGCTTGACACTCACCAGAGAAGGCTCAACTGTTAATATTGTCTGTTTAGGGATGGCGATCGCTCACCCCATGATGACTTTAGGGAATCAGAACCTTCACAAACAAGCAGATCAACACAATATCAAATTATTTTTCTGGGTCTATAAAGCCTTTTGCACCTGCTATAAACACTTTAGCGGCGGGATGTTCAATCATTTGTTCTAGTGCTTCTTCCCCTGCACTTTTCAAAGCACCAATTACCCTTTTTTTCAGTGTCGGATCTTGGTCAACGATCTCAATGGCTTTCGCACCAATCATCATTTGTCCGGCGGGTGTATTCGGTTCATAGTTTTGGGAAATGGTACTCAGCAAAACGTTAATTTCTTGGCTAGTTTGCTGAATCTCCTGATTATTATAGATGTTGTGTGTCACCTTATCCCGTCCGACGTTATCGCCAGAACCAGAATGCTTTTGATAAGTATTAGACATGATTGGATTCTCCTGACCAATATTAATGTTAATGTGTTGTTGTCGTTTATGGGACAACTGAGCAAAGGAATCAAAAGAATCCCATTCTCTATTATATATAGGTTCTATCACATCATCAATCAAACCTCGAACATTAACCATGCGATAGCTGCTGCGACACTGAATTTCAAATTGTTTATTTTGGAGAAATTCAGAGAGAATCTGCAAGGGGTAGTCTTCGGGAGCGGGGTTATTCTGACATTGAGAACAATTACAGGGGATTAAAGTATTATATTGCAAGCGTTCAAAGGATTGATGAATCTTGGTAAACTCATAATTAATAATCGAAAGAAGCTCTTTTTTCTCGAACCCAGAAACCCGAATTTTAATTTCCCCTTTATGATAGCGGTAACATTCAATCACTTCCGCCCTAGCTCGATTATTATTAAGAATCACGCCATGTTTCCAAACCTGTTTTTGTTCTTCAATTAAGCGGTGCATTTCCACAATAAAGCGGGTGAGAATCCCTTTTGGCATAAATTTATATTCATAGCGCAGAATTAGATTTTGTTGATCATTCCAATCATAGTCCGGTTGATTTGGAGAAAGCAATTGAGGCGCAATATAGGTTTGGCAACGACCAGGAATTTCATAACAGAGTTTAAACCGCATCATTAACTGTAATAGTTCATCTCTCATTTCAGCATATTGAATATCTTCCCAAATATCCGCGAGATCGGCTTGGGTAAAACAGCCTAAATTTTTCTGAACCGTTTGATTATCTAAAACTTTATAAACTGCCTTTGTTCCCCATTCCGGTTTAAGAATTACCGTCTTTTTTAATAAAGAATCATTTTGGAAGTGCAGACAGACTCCCAGGTCGTGAAGATAACGGCTGATTTGTCGCATTTCTGGGCGATTTCTTAAGCCATTAATTTGACATAGGCGATAATATTCTTCTTCACTAATATAGTTGCGAGAATCATTTTCTAAAGCAGAACGAATTCTCAACCAAAGTTTAGGGAGGGGAGTGCCAATATGGGGAAGTTGACTAATTTGGTATTGAATGGCTTTTTTTATTTCCGATAAGCCGCGATCAGTCGCTAAATTTGTTGAGAGAATATCTTTTAAATTAGTAAATTCTGAACGCAAGTGGCGCTCGTTAATTTGGCACTGACGCTCTTGTTTTTCATTTTTAATAATCAAAACTGGACTATTATCACTCAACAGTTCAACGACTTTCAGCCAATAGAAGAAGTCAGTATTTTCCTCCCGTGTATCCGCCACCAATCCATACAGAGAGCGCTCAGTTAGGAAAAACTGGTGGGTATGGTGGTAAATTTCTTGTCCGCCAAAATCCCAAATATTAACTCGAACTTTCTGTCCCTCTGGGCCGATAAACTGCCACTGAATTACATCAATGCCTTGGGTAGAGTTCTCATCGGTTTGCAGTTCATAAGCTTCATTTTCTATTTTTTTTGCCAGGGAGGTTTTACCTGCTCCCCCTTCACCAATAATCAAGAATTTTGCTTCATAAAGGGGTTCAGTTTCCTGGGGATTTTGAACTTGAAAATAGAAATTTTGAATCTCTTTCACATTACCCGGATCTTCCCATAGATCTTTGGGGCCTAAAATTTCAGGGGGAATGGGGACTGGATTTCCCCGCAAATCCAACTTTTTAAGATGGGTGAGTTGAACGATTTCCCCAGGCAGACTGCTGAGTTGATTGAGACTCAGGTTGAGGGTTTGCAGATTGGTGAGTTGACCGATTTCCCCAGGCAGACTGCTGAGTTGATTGTCACTCAGGTCGAGGGTTTGCAGATTCGTGAGTTGACCGATTTCCGGGGACAAAGCCGTTAACTTATTAC
>CAITND010000148.1 GCA_903893625.1 uncultured Oscillatoriales cyanobacterium | reverse complement strand
CCAGAGGTGGGATTCTCCCCAAGCTAAAGAGCGGGTATGCCCTACCCTATTCGCATGACTGCGAGTTATTTTTTTGGCTTGAAACTAATCGTTTCAAAAACTGTTCGTCTAGTTCCCACAAATCTTTTACCCACTGCTGGGGAACCCACGAAAACCTATTAGAAGCACCCGGTATTTATGCGGGTTTATGGCGGGTGCAGTCGGGCTTAAATTAGAGCATCAGGTGTCGGGTGAACCAGATGCAGTCAGGAAATGCTAGAATCAACAATGATTTATTCAAACTCTATAAATTTTCGTAACCATATCCTGTTCTTGCCATGTTAAAAGCTCTGTTAGGTGATCCGAATGCGCGTAAACTTAAAAAATATCAGCCTCTTGTCACGGATATCAGCATTTTAGAGGAAGAAATTCAAAGCCTCTCGGATGATCAGTTGCGGGCGAAGACAGGAGAATTTAAGGAAAAACTGGCTAAAGCTAGAAATCGAGACGACGAAAACCAAATCCTCGATGAAATTCTCCCCGAAGCCTTTGCAGTTGTCCGGGAAGCCGGAAAGCGAGTCCTGGGGATGCGACACTTTGATGTCCAACTCCTCGGCGGTATAATTCTACACACGGGGCAAATTGCCGAGATGAAAACGGGGGAAGGAAAAACCCTGGTTTCCACCCTTCCCGCTTATCTCAACGCCTTGGCTGGAAGAGGGGTTCACGTTATTACCGTTAACGATTATCTCGCCCGACGGGACGCGGAATGGATGGGACAAATCCATCGTTTCCTGGGGTTGAGTGTGGGACTGATTCAGCAAGATATGAGTCCTGACCAACGGAAGAAAAACTACAACTGTGATGTTACCTACGGGACAAACAGTGAAATGGGGTTTGACTACCTACGCGACAACATGGCGACCTCAATGGATGAAGTCGTGCAGAGGGTGTTTAACTATTGCATTATTGACGAAGTAGACTCAGTTTTAGTGGATGAAGCTCGGACACCTTTAATTATTTCTGGTCAAGTAGAACGTCCCAGTCAAAAATATATGCGGGCGGCGGAAGTTGCTGAAATGATGGAAAAAGAAGAACATTATGAAGTGGATGAAAAAGGCCGTAATGTTCTGATGACCGATGAAGGTTTTGCCAGAGCAGAAGAACTATTTGGCGTTCAAGATTTATATGATCCTAATGATCCTTGGGCACACTTTGTTTTTAATGCTTTAAAAGCCAAAGAATTATTTATTAAAGACGTCAACTATATTATTGGTAATGAGGAAGTGATCATCGTTGATGAATTTACCGGACGGGTGATGCCCGGTCGTCGTTGGAGTGATGGGTTACACCAAGCTATAGAAGCAAAAGAACGGGTCGAGATTCAACCGGAAACCCAAACTTTAGCGACTATTACTTATCAGAATTTCTTCCTGTTATATCCCAAATTATCGGGGATGACGGGAACGGCAAAAACCGAAGAAGCCGAATTTGAACGCATCTATAATCTGCAAGTTACGATTATTCCGACAAACCGGATCACCGGACGTGAAGATTTATCCGATGTCGTCTATAAAACCGAAGAAGGAAAATGGATTTCGATTGCTGAAGAATGTGCGGATTTACATAAAGAAGGTCGTCCGGTATTAGTGGGAACCACCAGCGTTGAAAAGTCAGAAATTCTCTCTAATTTATTACAACAACGCAAAATTCCCCATAATTTATTAAACGCTAAACCGGAAAACGTAGAACGGGAATCGGAAATTATTGCCCAAGCCGGACGGAAAGGGGCGGTAACAATTTCTACTAATATGGCCGGACGGGGAACAGATATTATTTTAGGTGGGAATGCGGAATTTATGGGACGGCTAAAAATGCGCGAGTATTTGATGCCAAAAATTGTTAAACCTGATGATGAACGAGAATTAGCGATCGCATCGGTACCCGGTAGTCGTCGCCCTGCCGCCCAAGGGTTTGATATGAATAAAAGACCCAAAACTTGGAAAATAGCAACCCAATTATTCCCCACAGAATTATCGAAATCAACCGAACAAAAACTCAAAGAAGCGGTTGATTTTGCCGTTGTGGTGCATGGAGAACGCAGCTTACCGGAATTACAAGCAGAGGATTTATTAGCCGTTGCGTCGGAAAAAGCACCCACGTCTGATCCGGTAATTCAGAAATTACGCGAAGTCTATAACCTGATTGTTAAAGAGTACGAAAACTTCAGTAAACGGGAACATAATGAAGTCGTAGAATTAGGTGGACTTCATGTTATTGGAACAGAACGCCATGAGTCTCGACGCATTGATAACCAACTGCGAGGACGGGCTGGACGACAGGGCGACCCCGGTTCAACGCGATTTTTCCTGAGTTTACAGGATAATTTATTACGAATTTTTGGAGGCGATCGCGTAGCAGGATTAATGGATGCCTTTAATGTTGATGAAGATATGCCGATTGAGTCTCGATTATTAACGCGATCGCTCGAAAATGCCCAACGGAAAGTCGAAACTTACTATTACGATATCCGTAAACAAGTGTTTGAATATGACGAGGTAATGAACAACCAACGTCGGGCAATTTATGCCGAACGTCGTCGGGTTTTAGAAGGGCAAGATTTGAAAGAACAAGTGATTAAATATGGGGAACAAACGATGGATGATATCGTAGAAGCCTATATTAATCCTGATTTACCTTCAGAAGAATGGGATTTAGAAAGTCTTGTTACTAAAGCCAAGGAATTTGTTTATCTTTTAGCCGATTTAACCTCCGATCAATTTGTGGATTTATCAGTGGATGAAATTAAAACCTTTCTCCATGAACAATTACGCAATGCTTATGATATGAAAGAAAGTCAAGTCAATCAAATTCGCGCTGGGTTAATGCGGGAAGCAGAACGCTTTTTTATTCTGCAACAAATTGATACTCTGTGGCGGGAACATTTACAACAAATGGATGCTCTACGCGAGTCCGTTGGCTTACGGAGTTATGGACAAAAAGACCCCTTAATCGAATACAAGAGCGAGGGCTATGAATTGTTCTTGGATATGATGACGGATATTCGCCGAAATGTCATCTATTCCATGTTCCAATTTCAGCCTCAACCCATGACGGCTTAAGGTTTTGAGTCGTTTTTAGAATTTATTAAGATTTGGATTCCTAACTTTTTTCTTGACATCCCCAAATAATCGTGTATATTTGAGGAGTGTGAGGAGTGAAGTCTGAAAAGAAAAAGCATCTGGGGTCGAAACTCGGCCAGACTCCCAGATGCTTTTTCTGTTAATAGTTTAGCTTAAAATCCTTCAAAATTGAGTTAAAATTTCCTCAATTTATAGCTAATGAAAGCGGTTATCTTCTATTTTGTCAATGCGTAAGTCCTAGAATCCTAAAACCCAGAGAACTTGTTATCAATCTTAAATTTAATTAATTATTCTTATTATTCTTTTTTATTCTCTGCGAGTGGTGAATTTGTTCCTGTCCTCAAATCACGCTAGAATAGAACCACTCCGCTATGATTCACATTCTTCCTCAGATCACCTGTGAAACTATCAGGTCGATATAAGTTCTGTCCCTAAAATAACTCACAGCACCTAATCTTTCAAGGTGTTAAACCTCTCATAAGAAAAGGATGGGAGTGTGGAAACTTAGTGTCTTCAGACCTGAGAGGAAAAACGACGCAGGGGAATTTATTCCCCTTGAAATATTAGTTTACCAAATGGTGTGGATCTTCAATATACTTTTTGACAGTTTCACTGCTGATATTACCATATAGTTGATTAGCATAAAGAGGTCAACAAAGTCGTGATAGTCGAATCAATGACTAAAACAAATATAATGATGGGAGTACAGCAAGTTTTACTCTGTGCCGACCCCGAAACCCTTATGTTGATAGAATATCTCTGTCAACAATCAGGAAAATTATACAATACAGGAGTTTATTTTGCCCGTCAAACGTTTTTCAAGACAGGTAAATTATTAACCGGAAAGTTTGATTTGGCATCTGAACCATCGGTAGCTAAATCTTTATTGGCACAATCAATGCCATCAACACCGATGCAGCAGACCCTAATGTCGGTAACAGAATCATTCAAATCTTTTAAGAATCTAAGGGATTTGTATACCAAAGGTCAATTACATTTTCGACCTAAACCTCCTGGTTATCTAAAAGGTTCTAAACTATTCAAAGTTGCCTATCCCAATTCGGGAGGACAAAGACCAACACTGATTAATGGTCAACTTAGATTTGCTCTCGGAACAACGGTTAAAAGATGGTTTGGGTTATCTGAATTTTTTCTACCCCTGCCATCAAATCTTGAATATTCCAAGATCAAAGAGTTTACAATTCTGCCCAAGAATGGTGCTTTTTATTTGGAAATGTCCTACGAAGTAGAAAGGCAAAAACATGATTTAGATATCAGTCAAGCCTTATCTATTGACCTTGGAACTGCCGATAACTTAGCAGCTTGTGTTGATACTTTGGGAAATTCCTTTTTGATTGATGCCAGAGATTTGAAAGCTAAAAATCAACTTTGGAACAAAAAAGTATCAACACGCAAAGAAGGTAAATCCCAAGAATATTGGGATAATTGGTTAGACCGTGCAACCCGTAAACGCAATCACCAAATGCGTGACGGGATTAATAAAGCAGCCAAACTAATTGTTAATCACTGCTTAAAATTTGGGATTGGAACCTTGGTAATGGGTTGGAATGAAGGGTTTAAAATCAATGCTAATTTGGGCAATTTGAACAACCAAAAATTTGTTCAAATGCCTTTAGGTAAACTAAAATCCCGTGTAAAACAACTTTGTGATTTCCACGGGATTTTATTTATTGAAACCGAGGAAGCCTACACTTCAAAAGCTAGTTTCTTAGAGGTCGACTCCCTACCCAAATACGGTGAAAAACCGATAGGGTGGAAAGCATCTGGAAACAGAATTAAGCGTGGTCTTTATCGGACTGCTGATGGTTTTGTTGTTAATGCTGACCTTAATGGCGCAGCCAATATTTTAAGCAAAGTATCGGGAAGATTGGGTATACGGCTTGATCAACTCAGTAGACGATCTTTGGCAGTCGTAGCGAGAATTAAATTAATTTAATTCTGTCCGCAGAATCTCAGCGTCTTCAGACCTGAGAGTGTCAACTCTTGGTTATATGGCTCTTTTTGTTTATCACTAAAATTTAACAAACTCAACCTAAATCATTGCATAAGGAAACAAATATGATTGCCTTGCCCGGATATCAAATTTTAGCACAAATCTATGAAAGTATTAACTCTATTGTTTATCGAGCGATTCGAGAAAAAGATAACTTACCCGTGATTTTGAAAGTGCTGCAAGGGGAATTTCCTCCTCAATCCGATCTCCAGAAATATGAGCGAGAATATAAAATCCTGCGCCAGTTTAATTTAGACAGTGTGATTAAAGTTTATGAACTTCAAACCTATCAAAATACCTTAGTCATGACCTTAGAAGATTTTGGTGGAGAATCGTTAAAAATCTTGCTGGCTACCCAAAAATTTACCCTTTTAGGTTTTTTAACGATTGCTATTAAAATTGCTCAAGGATTACGAGAAATTCATGCAGCCAACTTAATTCATAAAGATATTAATCCCTCTAATATTGTTTTTAATCCTGCCACCGGACAAGTTAAATTAATTGATTTTAGCATTTCCAGTGGATTAACTCAAGAATCTTTACGCCTGCATCCACCTCAACATTTAGAAGGAACTCTCGCCTATATTTCACCAGAACAAACAGGGAGGATGAATCGTTCTGTAGATTATCGGACAGATTTTTATTCCTTGGGAGCAACCTTCTATGAACTATTAACTCAACAGGTTCCTTTTCCTACTGGTGATGCGATGGAAGTGGTTCACGCACACCTCGCTAAACAACCTGTTCCTCCCCATGAAATTAACCCCGAAATTCCCCCAATTATATCTGAGATTGTCCTAAAATTACTATCGAAAACTGCCGAAGAACGCTATCAGAGTGCCTGGGGATTAATTTCAGATTTAGAACAGAGTTTAAAACAAGTTCAAACCACAGGAACTGTCAGCAATTTTCCATTAGGAATGCAGGATATTTCCGATCAATTTAAAATTCCCAAAAAACTCTATGGTCGAGAAACCGAGATTGATAGCCTAATCCAAGCCTTTGATCGAGTGAGTCAAGAAAAAACTGAACTGATGTTAATTGCTGGATATTCGGGGATTGGAAAATCAGTTTTAGTCCAAGAAATCTCTAAATCAATTGTTGAAAAACAAGGCTATTTTATTAGTGGAAAATTCGATCAATTTCAACGCAGTATTCCCTATTCTGCCTTAGTTACTGCCTTTTCTGAACTAGCCAGATTAATCTTAAGTGAAAGTCAACAACGTTTAGATCACTGGCGGGAAAAACTATTAGGAGTTTTGGGGCCAAACGGACAAATTATTATTGACGTGATTCCCGAAATTGAACTGATTATCGGCCCCCAACCAATGGTATTAGAATTAGGCCCTGCGGAATCTCAAAACCGTTTTAATTTAGTCTTTCAAAACTTTATTCGTCTGTTTTGTCAACCCGAACATCCCTTAGTAATTTTCTTGGATGATTTACAGTGGGCAGACTCTGCAACTCTGAAATTAATCAAATTAATGTTAACCGATGATTCAACCTCCTATTTATTTTTAATTGGAGCCTATCGAGACAATGAAGTCAGTCCCACTCATCCGTTAATGATGATGTTAGAGGGGCTAAAATCCGAGTCCTTTACCTCAGAAACAGAACAACAAGCTCATTACTTAATTCATGAAATTCATTTAACCGCTTTAAATTTAGAGCAAGTAACTGAACTGGTGGCAGATACCTTACATAGCGATCGCAGCACCGTTCTACCCTTGGCAGAATTAGTCACAGGAAAAACCGAAGGAAATCCATTTTTTGTGAATGAATTTCTCAAAACCCTGTATCAAGAAAAACTCCTCCATTTCAACTCGGAACGCATTGCTTGGCAATGGACTTTGGCGGAAATTCAAGCCCTCGATATTACGGATAACGTGGTTGAATTAATGATTGGAAAGCTGCAAAAACTTCCGCCGGAAAGTCAACAAGTTTTACAATTAGTTGCCTGTGTTGGTAATCAATTTGATTTAAACACCCTATCGTTAATTTATGGCAAAGAATCCCTCGATACTTTTCAAGATTTATTACCCGCTTTAAAAGAAGGTTTAATTAAACCATTGTTCGATGCTGATAATTTAGAACCCGAACAAATTAATCCCTATTTAGTCTTAAATTATAAATTTCTCCATGATCGAGTACAACAGGCTGCCTATTCCTTAATTGCTGACTCTCAAAAACAATTTGTTCACCTCAGCATCGGTCGGCTATTACTGGCGAATACACCGCCTCAATATTGGTTAGAACGGGTATTTGATTTAGTTGATCATCTCAATGTCGGTCGGTCTTTAATTACAGATGAACAAGAAAAATTGCAACTGGCAAGTTTAAATTTAGAAGCAGGAAAAAAAGCTAAAGATGCCACAGCTTATAGTGCCGCACGGGAATATTTAATGGCAGGAATTGAAATTTTACCCGGTGAAATTTGGATTGCACATTATCCTTTAGCCTTTTCGTTGTATCGAGAACAGGCAGAGGTGGAATACTTGAATGGGAATTTTACTGAAAGTGAAACGCTAATTCAATTAATTTTAGAACAGTCTCAATCAATTTTGGAAAAAGCCGAAGTTTATAATCTTCTCCTAATTCAATATACCTTACAATTAAAGGATGAAGCTGCCATCAATGCCGGAATAAAAGCCTTGGCTTTATTTGGGTTAGAGTTACCCACCCAAAATCTACAAACGGTAATTTCCCAGGAATTAGAGTCTTTACAAAAGTCCCTAAATATTAATAATTTATCTACTTTAATGGATCAAAATTCAATTGTAGAACCCGATGAAAAAATTATTTTAAAATTACTCAATAATTTAGCACCCCCCGCCTATGTAAGTAATCCTAGTTTATGGACAGTTATAATTCTTAAAGGCGTAAAAGTTTCTCTTGAATCAGGTTACACTTCAGAAGCCGGATTTTTCTATGCTACCTATGGAATTTTACTCGCTGCACTATTTGGTCAATATCAAACTGCTTATGAGTTAGGTCAACTGGGATTAAAATTAAATAAAAAGTGGAATTATCCCATCTATAAAGTATCTGCATCCTTAATTAGTTGTCTCAACTATTGGTTAGAACCCCTTAAAAATTCAAATGTCTTGGGTCATGACGGCTATCAATCAGCTTTAGAATCAGGAGATTTACAATATGCAGGTTATTTATTAAATAATCAATCCCTGAATTTAATGGCGCAAGGGGTTAACCTTCCTAAATTCTTAGTTGAAGTTAAAAATTATTTGAAATTTGGCTATAAAACCGAAAATCATTTAGTAATTGATAGCTTAACGGGACTCCGAGGAATTCTGCTCAATTTAATCGGTGAAACTGCTGATTTATTATCCTTTGATAGTCCAGAAATTTCGGAAAAGGATTATATCAATAATAGCCAACAAAATCAAAAATTCTATTCTCTCTGTCTTTATCAAATTTTTAAACTGCAAGTGTTATATTTATACGGAGAAGTGGAAGCCGCCTTAGAATTAACCTTAGAAATTGAAAAATCTCTGCAATTTATTCAAGGGTTAATTTCCGTCACTGAATATTATTTTTATTCTTCTTTAGTTTTAATTGCGAATTTAGATAGATTTTCGGCATCGGAACAAGAACAATTTTTAGAAAAAGTTAAAACTAATCAAGAAAAATTCAAAACTTGGTCAGATAACTGTCCAGCAAATTTCTTGCATAAATATCTTTTAGTAGAAGCTGAAATTGCTCGAATTTCTCAACGTTCTTTTGAAGCAATTGATTTATATGAACAAGCCATTTCTACAGCCCAAGAAGCCGGATTTATTCAAAATGTTGCCTTAAGTCATGAACTCACAGCTAAATTTTGGATGAATCATAATAAACTTAAATATGCCAATATTCACCTGCGAGAAGCCTATTATAGCTATCAACGTTGGGGTGCAATTTGTAAAGTCGAACAGTTAGAAACTCAATATGCTCAACTCAAACATTTATCCCCCCTCAAACCCTCCTTATTTGAAGCGCAATCCATTACCCTCAATACCTCTCACGGTAGCCGTTTAGCTTTGTTAGATTTAAGCACTGTCATTAAAGCATCCCAAGCCATCTCGCGTGAAATTGTTTTAGAACGATTGTTAGCCAGCTTAATGAAAATTGTGATTGAAAATGCCGGGGCGCAAAAAGGATTTTTAATTTTATATCAGGGAGAACAATTGGTAATTGAAGCGGAAGCTTCAACGAATTTAGAAGACGTGATTGTACATCCCAAAATTCCGGTTGAAACCTGCAACTATTTACCCTTGACTGTAATTTATTATGTGGAACGAACAGGTCAAGATGTGGTGTTAATGAATGCTACACTGGAAGGACAGTTTACCCATGATATTTATATTAATACCCATCAAGTTAAATCGATTCTATGTACACCGATTATTAGTCAAGGCAAACTCTTAGGAATTTTATATTTAGAAAATAACTTAACAGCCGGAGCCTTTACTTCAGAACGAATTGAAGTTTTAAACTTACTTTCTTCTCAAGCTGCTGTTTCCTTAGAAAATGCTTTGTTATATGCCTCCGTTGAAAATAAAGTTCAAGACCGTACCCAAGAACTCAACGAGAAAAATTTACGTTTAGAACAAACTTTAAACCAACTGCAACATACCCAAGCTCAATTAATTCAAAGTGAAAAAATGTCCTCTTTAGGACAAATGGTAGCGGGAGTTGCCCATGAAATTAATAATCCTGTTAGTTTTATTTACGGAAACCTGACCCCTGCCAGTGAATATGTTCAAGATTTACTGCGATTAATTCAAGTCTATCAACAGGAATATCCTCAACCCAAACCCTTAGTTGAAGCCACAATTTCCGAGATTGATTTAGATTTTTTAGTTGTAGATTTACAAAAACTATTAGTATCGATGAAAGTGGGGGCAGAACGTATTCGTAATATTGTTTTAAGTTTGCGAAACTTCTCTCGTTTGGATGAAGCCGAGATGAAACCTGTAGATATTCATGAAGGCATTGATAGCACCTTAATGATCTTACAACCTCGACTCCGGGCTTCTACCCATAGTGCAGAAATTGAAATCATCAAAAACTATGGTCAACTGCCCAAAGTCAACTGTTATGTGTCTCAATTGAATCAAGTTTTTATGAATATTATTAGTAATGGAATTGATGCTTTAGAACATCGTCGCCATCTGATGAATCAGGCTGATTTTCCACCAACTATTATTATTTCCACTGACTTAATTGAGAATAGTAAAGTTCAAATTTCCATTTCAGATAATGGTTCCGGCATGAATTCAGATATTTTACAACGAATTTTTGATCCCTTTTTCACCACAAAGCCCGTCGGTAGTGGGACGGGCTTAGGTCTATCAATTAGTTACTCAATTATTGTTGAGCGTCATCAGGGTGAGATGACTTGCAATTCTACGCCCGGGGAAGGCGCGGAATTTATTATCCTCATCCCAATCAATTAAAATTTTGGGGACTGAACGTTGGCACTTGATAACACGGGTGTAAAAATTAAAATACAAAAACTATGGGAAAAAAAGTGATGAAATCTATCAACCGTGTCAACTTCAGAAAGGGTAAGTCATTGTTTTTGACACTCTCAGGTCTGAAGACGCTGAGATTCTGCGGACAGAATTCAATTAATTTAATTCTCGCTACGACTGCCAAAGATCGTCTACTGAGTTGATTAAGCGGTATGCCCAATCTTCCCGATACTTTTCCACACTCCCATCCTTTTCTTATGAAAAATCCCCAGCTTTTGGTTGACTGGGGAAAGCGCGAATTGAGAACGTGCGATAGTATTTTTAATCTAACCGGACAAGATTTGCTGACACATCTACCTTTAGATAGATATGGCAACAGAGTTGATTTTTAGGCCAATTTAAGCTCTCCCGTACTTAGGGTGATAACGCAAGCTTATAATCCATTCCTATACCGATAATACTTTTTCAGGAGATTGAGCGCGGGGCTTCAATTAATTTCTTCATTTTTATTCTCTTAGCTTAAAAAGCAAGTTTAATTAATAGAAATATGTAGAGGTTGTTGTGTCTTATTTCTCCAAAAAACATCTATCTCAAGCTATAAGCTGTGACGGATTTAAGCTATTGATTAAATCTTAATATCCTAGATTCGACTCCAGAGTTAGGGAACGAGAATAGGCGGAGGACGGTATTCAGTTGAGACAACCTTGATCTGTAGCACCATTGGTGAGTCTAAGCTGAATGTAGAAAACCCTGTTCAGCAGAGCTTGAAACAACCTCTCGCCCAAAAAGCAACCCGACGCTAATTTATCGAAAATTTTGGGGTTGAAAACCCCGTCCTAGAAGGACGGCTTTTTCAGGGGTTTAGTGTATAATTAGATTTTCGCAGGAAAGGGTAAGAAACCTGCCTAAAAACCCAGTAGCTGAAAGGCACTACGCTGTACCTTGACAATCAAAGATCTGGGGTTCTATCCAGTTGTTCTAGTTTTTTTGCCTGTGGGTAGGTAAAATCTTTGCAGGAACTAGACAAAGCAGTATTTGAAGTCAAAAACACTTCAATTCCCACAAATTTTGGAGAAATCCAACTAGGGTGGGGCGCACCCAAAGTTAACGCTTGGGGAGAGAACCACCTCTGCATTAGGCAACGCAAGGAACCTAATGTAAGCGGACTCGGTGAACCAAGAATCCACGCTGCTTGACTCGCGTGGAGCGTCAAAATTAAGAGAGCAGATTAACGATGCTCTACCCCCTGATAGAAACCAAAAACAAAATATTCTGATAGCATCAAAGCTAATGGATCATCGGTGGACTATCCATCCCGTAGAGGAAACCCGAAAAACTAATGGCATGGATACGCATCCACACCATTAGAATTTGTAGAGTAATCTGTATATGTGAACTACCCAACACCAACGCTATGCTTATGATGTAGGCTTCTGATTTCGTGGGGAATCGCCTCCAAAACTCCGTAGTTTTTTTGGTCTTATACTCCCTCAATCAGCAGGAGTCCGGGTTCCCAAGACCCAATACTTTCTTGCAACGCAGTCTGTTTAGCTTGGTTTTCGCTATAGATGATGTGATGCCAAGACTATTTTAGTCTTGCACACAATTCATATTTTGGGGTCATAATTCATTCTCCGTATCCGCGAGGACAAGCCCAACACCAACGTATATTATGGTGTGGGACTTCTTGCTCCGATTTGTTAAAACTGAAATTCGCTATTAGCATGACATCTGAACATATCCGCCAACGCTCCGAAATTCTCGGCACTCAAGTAATCACCCGTGACAGAGGTAGACGACTTGGGATCGTCAGTCAATTATGGGTAGACGTAGATCAGCGTGAAATTGTAGCGATCGGAATCCGCGATAATATTCTGGCGTTCGCTGGAATGCCAAAATTTATGTACCTGAGTAGTGTCCGCGAAATCGGTGACGTAATTTTGGTGGATGATGATACCGTCCTCGAAGAAGACGTGGATGTAGAAGGCTACAGTACGCTGATCAATAGTGAAGTAATTACTGAAACGGGAGAACCGTTAGGGCGAGTTCGAGGGTTCAAATTCGATACCCGTGATGGCAAATTAGAATCTTTAATTATCGCCTCCATTGGTCTGCCTCAAATTCCTGAACAAGTGATTAGCACCTACGAATTGTCCATTGAGGAAATTGTCAGTAGTGGCCCCAATCGCTTAATTGTATTTGAAGGATCAGAAGATCGCTTGCAACAGCTTTCTGTCGGTCTGTTAGAACGCTTAGGTTTAGGGGAAGCACCTTGGGAAAAAGAAGAAGAGGGAATGTATTATCCGCCAACGGTTAAACCAGCCAACCAGTTAGGAACCGGACTTCCCCAAACCCCGACCCAACGGGCGGGTCGCGCCTCAGCCCCAGCCAAGGAAGCAGCTTGGGATGAAAACGACGCCTGGGAAGAACATCCCGCCCCGGTTCAACCCTTGCGTCAACCCCAACCGATTTACAATGACTATGAAGAAGAAGATAACTGGGGCGATGTTGAACGGGATGAGGATGATCGCTATCGAGAACGAGAATTAGTTCCCATTGAACCGCCCCGTCAAGATCAAAAGCTCTACGCCAGAGAATTAAACTATGAATACGAAAATGAAGTAGATGCTGACGCTTGGAATGATGACGAAACTCCTCAACCCTATCAACCCCCCCGAATTAATATTCCAGAGAAGAAGAAAATGCCGGAATATGAGGAGTAGGTGATAGGGAGCAGGGGAGGCAGGGGAGGCAGGGGGAGCAGGGGGAGCGTCCTCGCTCCCTAAGAGCTAACCGTCAACCGCCAACCGTCAACCGTCAACCCATTAACAAAAAACCCCCGGCATTTAGCTGGGGGTTAACTATCAGGGTGCATCTGATCTGTTTATTCTCTAAATTGGAAAATAATCCGGGCATTTTGTCAAAAGCTACTCTTGACGGTCTTAAGCAACAGTTAAAGGATTGTGATTCCCGGCATTTTGTGTTTTAGAATACAGAATGATTACAAGAGTCAATGGGCAAAATACTAATTCATCCGTTCAGTAATGGGTTATAGGGAAAGACTAACGTGCTGAAAAAATTATTGATCGTTGGATTAGTCGCATTAGCTCTCTTGGCTGGCCCTTTGACGGGAACAGCCTGGGCGCAAGACGCAGTAGAAAACCCCATTAATACAGGGGATACAGCATTTATGCTAGTTTCTTCTGCCTTAGTGTTGTTTATGACACCAGGGTTAGCTTTCTTTTATGGTGGATTAGTGCGATCGCGCAACGTTCTCAACACGATGATGATGAGTTTCATCTTGATGGGAATCGTGGGTGTGACCTGGGTATTCTGGGGATATAGCCTCGCCTTTAATGTCTCTACTCCCGTCTCAGAAGGCTTTGGCAAAGGCATTGAACAGTTCATTGGCGGATTAGATTGGGTATTTTTAAATAAAGTTACAGCCGATGCGCCTGACCCCATTGGCTACGCTGGCACCATTCCCCACCAGTTATTTATGGTGTATCAGATGATGTTCGCCATCATCACCCCGGCCCTAATTTCTGGGGCGATTGTAGAACGGATGAGTTTTAAAGCCTATTTTTGGTTTGTCTTATTGTGGTCTACGTTCGTTTATTCTCCCTTAGCCCATTGGGTTTGGGGTCGGGGTTGGTTACAAGCCATTGGTGCGTTAGACTTTGCGGGGGGAACTGTGGTTCATATCAGTTCTGGGGTCTCGGCGGTGGTTATCGCTTGGATGATTGGCTCTCGTAAGCATTTTATGGTGATTCCCCATGTCCCCCATAATGTTCCTTTTGTGCTGTTAGGGATTGGGATGTTATGGTTTGGCTGGTTTGGCTTTAATGCTGGTAGTGCTTTAGGTGCAGGTTCTTTAGCGACCGTTGCCTTTGTTGCCACGATGGTCTCAACCGCAGCCGGAGGGTTGACTTGGGCAATTGTGGAATGGATTTTACGCGGTAAACCCACGGCCGTTGGTACTGCTAGTGGTTTCTTAGCGGGATTAGTGGGTGTGACTCCCGCAGCCGGATTTGTTACCCCCGTCGGTGCAATTTTAATCGGTTCTATCACAGCTGTTGGTTGTTTCTATGCAGTAAGTTGGCGGGTGAAATTACAATTTGATGATTCTTTAGATACCTATTCTGTTCATGGTGTCGGTGGAACCATTGGGGCTATTTTAACCGGAGTTTTTGCCACCAAAACTGTTAACCCGGCTGGATTTGATGGACTTCTGTATGGAAATCCAGGGCAATTAATTCCTCAAACTATTGGGGTGATTGCTACTTATATTTTTGCGGCGGCTGGAACCTTTGTGATCATGAAAATTCTCGGTTCCTTGATGGAACTACGAGTTAAATCGATGGTCGAAGAACAAGGTTTAGATGTTGATCAACACGGTGAAGAAGGGTATGGTGAAGACTTTGCTTCTGGTTTAAGTTTTGCGACTGAAACTTACGCCCGAAAAGAAGGTTAGTTCCTAGCTATAGCAGGGAACAGGGAACAGGGGGATGAGGGGACAAGGGGACAAGGGGAAATAACTATTCCCAATTCGTAATTCGTAATTCGTAATTCGTAATTCGTAATTCCCAATTCGTAATTCGTAATTCCCCATTCCCTACTATAAAGTTTTCATCGCTTCCGCAACCTTTTGTGAAATAAAAGGCAACAGTTCTTGATTTTTACTTTGAGCTTTTCCTTCTGTAAATACGACTAATACATAAGGTCGAGTAGCAGGAAGTTCAATATAAGCCGCATCATGACGAACTTGACTGGTATGTCCTGCTTTTGACCAGAGTTTTGCAGTTTTAGGCAATCCATCTCCTAGAAAACCATTGACTTGATTCTCTGGATTTTCTGCTAAATCGGTGGGGTCAAGACTGCGTTTGATTAATTTCATCATTTGACTAGAAGCAATAGAAGAAACTGCAACACCGCCGATAATACTATGCAATAATCGAGCCGTTGCATTAGTCGTTAACATATTGCGATTTTCCATTAATTCCCCTAAAAAAATTCGTTCTCGACCATAAGCGCCATCACACCAGGTTTTTTGATTAACATTAATCGATTCAAATTCCGGCCAGTTCAGGGTTTGCAAATAACGATTAACTAAATTGCGTTGACTTTTCCAGGTTTCAAACGGCCCTGTAGATAATTCTGGCCCGCTTGTGCTTCCCGTTAACACATCTACAACTAAACTGGTGGCATCATTACTAGAGTCAATAATCATATCTCTAGTAGCTCGTTCCAATTCTGGGGTTGTCCGTAACATCCCCTTTTCTTTCCATTCAAAAACAGCCACCAAATAAAACAATTTCACAATACTGGCGGGATAAATTCGTTCAATTCCCCGATAGTTAAATCCTCGAACCGGATATTTCCAAAATTCTTCAGGAGTTAAAGCACCTCCGGTATTGACAGAAATCGGGGGGTCATAAACTAACCAGGTCATCGCCAGTTGATTTGCGGCTAAACCTGGAAATTGTGTGCGCGTTGCATCTATAATGCCTTTGCCAAGGGTTTCTAATTGTTCATCGGAATGGAAAAAAGTCATTTCGGTTGACGGTTGACGGTTGACAGTTGACGGTTGACGGTTGACAGTTGACACCTATTCCTCTATCGGCTTATCTATGATGGTTGAATGTTTATCAGATTCGATTGAGTATTTTTGTAGAGAGAATTTAGATCTCTATGATTCGACCGAGTGCCAAACTTTAGCAACGCAAGCGGGAAAAGGTCGTCATTTACGTCTATTTCCTGAACCCCAAAATCATATTAGTAATTCACCCAGTATTTTAGTACAATTATGCGAAGATGATTATACTGCTTGGTTAGCCACTTCAGATCGCACTCACTTAGAGATTGCGACTCAACCCTATCAAGCCCAAGTTTGGTCAGAGGATCAAATTCAAGCTACAATTCCCCAAATTATTCAGTTTACTCAAGCCGCAATGGTAATCCCCAATTATTACCTTTGGGGAGGAACACTCGGCCCTAATTATGACTGTTCGGGTTTAATCCAAGCTGCGTTTGCTGCGGTCGGGATTTGGATACCCAGAGATGCCTATCAACAGGAAGCCTTTACAAAACCAATGGCTTTTAATCGTGAACAATTGGATTTCTCTTGTCTTTTACCCGGAGATTTGATATTTTTTGGAACAGCCCAAAAAGCCACTCATGTTGGATTGTATCTCGGAGAAGAACAATATATCCACAGTTCAGGAAGAGAACACGGTCGGAATGGAATTAAAATTGATATCTTATCACCCGAAGGGGATGCCTGTATTCAATATTATTTTCAACAGTTGCGGGGGGCAGGACGAGTCATTTGTAGTTATCAACCTGCTTCTATATTTCATTAATTAGGACTCTAAAATGCAACCCACAAAACTTAAAATTCAGCCCTCCAAGCCCTCCTTAGAACCTCAATCCTCTGGAGGTTTATTGAAACCCGTTAAAATTATCCTCGGTTTCGTGAAACCTTACTTAAAATGGATGATTTTAGGCGGAACATTATTTTTCTTGGCTGCTAATTTCAGAAAGCATTGGCAAGCCATTTCAGAAATTGAAATCACTTCAACGGGATGGATGTATCTTTCCTTAGCCTTCTTGGTGACGCTTTCGGCTCACCTTTGGTCAGGATGGGTTTGGTTAATTATTATTCGGATGTTCAAACAACCCGTTAGAACCCGTTGGGGATTACAAGTTTATTTAATCACAAATATTGCTAAATATCTACCCGGAAATATTTGGCATTTTTATGGGCGAATTGTGGCGATGAAGGATACTGGTGTTGCCATTGGAGTCGCAACTTTGAGTGTATTACTCGAACCGTTAATGATGGCAACAGCAGCATTAGGAGTGGCTTTAATTAGCTATCGTAGCCCCTTTTGGATGTTGCAAATTATCGGTTTAATTGCTCTGGGAATTGGGATTCATCCTCGAATTTTAAACCCTATTCTTAAATATTTAGAAAAGTCAAAATTAAAAAAGAAACCGCCTAATCTCCCAGAACCTCCTTTCTGTCAATTAGAGTCTTATCCGATTAAACCTCTCCTCGGAGAAGTTGGATTTATTGGATTAAGATGGTTAGGGTTTATATTAACACTATTGGCATTACATCCCCTGCGTTTTGATCAGATTCCCCTATTATTAGGCGCTTATAGTTTAGCGTGGTTATTGGGGTTATTAGTTCCGGGCGCACCGGGGGGATTAGGGGTTTTTGAAGCCACGGCTTTAGCCTTATTGAGTCATCAATTTTCTCCTCCTATTTTATTAAGTGCGATCGCTTTTTATCGTTTAGTTAGTATTATCTCTGAAACCGTGGGTGCATTATTAGCTCAATTAGATCAAAAATTCTTCGATAATTCTCACCCCATTCAATAAGGTGATATCAGAAACCGGGTTTCTTCAACGAGATTTCTGTTATGCAGCAAAGATTAAGACAGAAACCCGGTTTCTTATTCCCTGCTATAAATGGCTTTTTGATAGGCTTGAACGAAGAGATCAATTCCTGTGATCGCAGTTCCAACAACAACCGCATGGGCTCCTAAATCTAAGGCTTTTTTAGCCATTTCTGGTGAGGAAATTCCTCCTTCACAAATAATAGGAACCTGCAACTGATTAACCATTTGGGTTAATAAATCAAAACCGGGAGGAGATTGATGTTGGGTGGCTTTTGTATAACCATATAATGTCGTTCCAACACAATCTGCACCCGCTAATTCTGCTTCTATAGCAGCCTCTAAACTATCCACATCCGCCATCACCAATTTGCCTAATTCTTGATGGATTTTGGCAATTAAATTCTTGACCGTTTCTCCTTGGGGACGTTCGCGGAGGGTGGCATCAATGGCAATTATATCAGCCCCGGATTTTGCGATCGCTACGGCATCTTCAAATCGAGGTGTAATATATACATCAAACCCGGAAATTTGTTGTTTCCAGAGTCCAATAATCGGTTGAGAAACCCGTTGACGCACCGCTTCAATATGCTCAGGAGTATCAATTCTCACCCCTACAGCACCCTGGTTAATAGCAGCTTTAGCCATGGCTGCAATCACAATAGGATCATGCAAAGGGGAATCAACAGGAGCTTGACAGGACACAATTAATCCGTGAGTTAATGTTAACAAAAGATCCGATTTCATAGTTAAAAATAAACCGTAAAGGAGTTGATGATGGAGTTGCTTTAGAATTTCATAGCTAACTTGTCCCGGTAAATGGAGGTCAATAATCACAGCATCCGGTTGTAATAATTCAATTTGTTTGACGGCTGTAAACCCTTCCATTAAAATTGACAGAACAGTCTTACCTCATCAGTATGATCTTGGAATAACCTCTGTTTGCGTTGAACCGCCAAAATGAATGAGCAGCCAATCTTCCATAACTTTCGATTCTACCTTAGCTTATGTCCTGTCTCATGATTTTCGAGTCAGTTCTACCACTTTAGGACAGATTGTTGCTAAGAACTTTGCACAAAACCCTGATTTACCCGGAGTGATTGTCATGGATGGGACTCACTTTTTAGGGATGATTTCACGGACAAAGTTTCGAGAACAGATGAATACCCCGCAGCGAGAAAATGTTTATTTGAATCGCCCGATTCAGGTGCTTCTGGATTATCTCAGAATTCCCGCTTTGATGCTGGATCAAAATTGTAAGATTACCAATGCTGTTAACAGTGCATTGAATCGAGCTAAAGAATTAATTTATGAGCCGATTGTTGTGGTCTATGAAAATAATATATTTCGGATTCTTGATGTTCAAGCTTTGTTGTTAGCTCAAAATCAACTCTTAAATTATGCCCAGAATGTAATTCAACAACAACAATCTCAAATTGAAAAATCTTTTCAAGGGATTGAAAACGAAAAAAACAAACTCAAAGAGTATAGTAAATATTATAAAGCTAAACAGGAATTTATCAAAAAGAATTATGAAGATTTTTTAAAAGTTAAGCAGCAAGAAATTTTTGAAACCGCCCAAAAAATTACTGAAATCAATGAAGACTTTTTACAAATTAGTCAGTTAGTGATTACAGAAACCAGCAAATCTTTTCATTCAATTTTTTTAAATACCAATTCGATCAATGCTAATACCAATCAAATTAAAGAAATTAGCGAATTGATTTCTAAAGATTTAGAATCGATTGACTCAGCTTGTAATTTAAGTGGTAAGATTCTTCAACAAATTCGTCATCTGGCTGTACAAGCGTCTATTATCGCCTATCAATCTCAATCAGCCCCCGAAGGATTCAATAGAATTAATGTAGAAATTAATCAAATGCTCAATCAAATTTTAAATGTGAATCAGCAGATGAATAAAGTTGCTAATCATTTTAGATTCCATGTTCAAAAGCTTCAAGATATTTCTGAAAGTGAAACCAGTATCGCTCGCTCTATTCTTCTGAAGATAGAACGAGCAGAAATGGTGGTTAAGGAATTAGAACATCTGATTGATAATTATGACCCTAATTTAATTGTTTTAATCGTAGAACAAGCTAAAAATATCAGTCCTGAATTGATTCCCGCCTTCGCTCCTAAAATAGAAAAATTAGAACTTTCTCCCGAAGAAAACCTAACTTCAGACTCAAATCACCAACATTTAATTGGGTTAATTGAACGAACTTTGAAACAACGGAATCATTCTTCTCCTTCTCAAGAATGATTCTATTTTTCTCCCGCTAACAACATTTGAGCAGCTTCCATCATTTCAGATTGAATCAAGCGCAAATCTTCTCGACTGGTTAAATAGGTTTTTAAAGCTTCTAAAGGATCAATACTACTTCCCCCATCCAATTCGGGTAAACGCGGTCTAGCTAATTGACTCACTAATTCCGGTTGAATTGTATAGGTGTGTGCGCTACTTAAAAGATGATGCAATTCGGCGGTATTAATCAAATCTAATTGATCGGAACGCAGTTGATAAATTAAGCGGACGACAGCTTCTTCAATTTGATGTTTTTGAATCGCCTTAATTAAGATCTGTTGCGGATCATCGGTTTTAGAAAGATCAACTTTAATCGTGCAGAAAGCCCGGACGGGTAAAGCACAAAACTCCCATTTAACTTGACCTTTTTCGAGTTCAATTAATACAAATCCTTTATCCTCTTTCTCTTCACTGAAATCAACTCGTTCAATACTCCCTGGATAAATCACGGGTGGATCATTTGTCCGGTTGAGATTTTGATGTTTGTGAACATGACCTAATGCTACATACTCAAAACACGATCGCGTTAATAACGAAAGGGGAATATTAAATCCTTTACCAACAGCTAAAAATCGTTCCGCGCCTAAATTCGCTTTATCTGCCATTAAATGCCCTAATAAAACCGTTGGTAATTCAGGATTTAAACGTCGGATTTCTCCCTCCAAAGCAACGGTTAAACGGTCAATTAACAGTTGATTCACGGCTTCTAAAGACAGTCCTTCTGTTTCAGGACGAGTTAATAGAGTTGAACGAGTTAACCAGGGCAAAGTAATTACTTGAATGGCTCCATTTCGAGTGTGAATGGTATGAGTTTCTAAACCATCACCCACCACAAACCCCGGAACCCCTAAAGTCCGATAAATTCCTAAACTAGCGCCTCCCTGTCCTTGAGAATGTTGATCATGATTTCCGACTAATAAAACCGTCGGAATTTCTGCATCTACTAACCGCCGAAATTGAGCCGCAAAAGCTTGTTTAACATAAGGAGCAGGAGTCGCATCAGGAAAAGCATCTCCCCCAAATAATACTAAATCAACAGGTTCTGAGATCGCCCGATCAATACAACGTCCCAAGGTCGCCTTAAAATCCTCTAAACGAGTATTTAACCCCGTTTCAGGATTAATTCGTCCATGGGAAAAACTACTCCCTAAATGAATATCCGAAAGATGCAATATTTTAACCATTGCTGAGTTTACTCAATTTAATTAATTCTAGTATAATCCTCAAAAGCATAATTATGTTTTAAAATATTAGGGATTACACCGCGATCGCCCTTAATAACAAAAGCCCTCGTACTCAACAACGATTATCATCTAAGGTACAATGAGTAGGTTGGCAAAAAAATGAGGAAACCAGATGAAAATTGAAGAACACATCCCTTTGTTAGAAAATATCCTTGATCAGTGGAAGGTAACAATGGGAAGTCAATACCAACCCTATAAAAACCATGTCTATCGAGTGGTTAATTTCTGCCTGATACTCCATGAATGTACACAAGATGATCGAGAAAAGTTCATTATTGCGGGTTGTTTTCATGATATTGGAATATGGACGGATAATACAGTCGATTATTTAGAACCCTCTATAGAGATCGCTAAAAAATATTTGCAGGATCAGGGCAAAGAACAGTGGTCAAAGGAAATTGAGTTAATGATCGATCAACACCATAAAATTAGAAGATATCGAGATAGTCAGTATCCTTTGGTTGAAGTATTTAGAAAAGCAGACTGGGTTGATGTGTCAATGGGAATTAGGGCATTTAGCCTATCAAAAAATGATATTCAGAAGGTATTAAATACATTTCCAAATCTAGGATTTCATCAAAATCTAATGAATCTAGCAAAGACAGAATTATTGACCTATCGGCGAAATCCTTTACCGATGATGAAATGGTAGGTTGACAGGGTTTTAATCCCTGGAATTTTTGAATTTTTTGTCCTCTGGACAAAAGGACAATCACCCGTTAACCCTAAGCCTTTAGACTGAATGGAGAACTGTTTTAGGAGGGATGCCTTTGACTGAAGCCAATCAATTTTGAAAAGTCAGCAAGATCTGTTACAACAGAGGGAAGGTTATCATCGAAATTGCTCTGGTTGATTCCCCTCATCAAACTGAAAATGCTATTTAACTTAAATTGAGATTACTAATATGTTAAGTCCGAAACGATGGCCTGAAATAGTTGAATTAATTTTGATTATTGCTGCAATTATCGGTTCCTTTAGTGTTCTCACTGGACAAGCCGTAACCTATGCTTTGATTCCGGGATCTTTGGCCTTAGGATTAAATTGGTTAAATCGCCAATTATTAGCTCAACAAACTCGTAAAAGTGCCACAAACACAAAAAGTTTAGTTCAGCAACATCAAGCGGATTTAGATCAATTAATGACTCAGTTACAGACCACAATCAATACTTTAAATATTTCTTCAGGGCTTGCTTTTACTCCTAATCCTCAATTGGCTCAGGAATTACAGTCTTTAATGATCGTGATTCAAAATCTTTTAGAACGTCAAAATTTGTTAGAAAAAACCTTAAATATGATGCAATCAGAGTTAGAAATTATTGTCCAAACTTTCCAAAAACGTCCAGAATTAGAACAAATCAATAGCTTAACTCACGTTATTGTGGATCTGCAACAATTTATTAATCAATTGCCCCAATGGGGAAATTTACAACAACATCAAATGAACGAACTTCATCAAAAAGTTGAGCAATCGCTACAACAACTCTCAACAGAGATCGCTACTATTCCAAAGCAGATTAAACAGGAAGTTAAGCGACAAGTCAATTTATGATAGAGTAGCCAACGCTCAACACTCAACAGTTATAGCAACAGCCAACAGCCAACAGGCACTCTGGCAATAGGGGTTTTTGAGGGAAAGTCTGAATCGGAAGGGGTTTGACGGTCTTGTTGATGTCCTAAGCTGTTCACCTATCTAAATTATATAATCAGAAATCCCCGACACTCCTGCCCTGAAACCTGGGACAGATGGAAAATTCTACTTGTGTACGGGCTTTTTGAATGTTTAAGTTATTGTTGACTCTGATTAAAATTACATCAATAGAAGAAGTTGTTTCAGGCTATTATCTCTCCGTGTTCCTTTGGCTGGCCCTCTGTAAATTTACGGAGAAGATAACCAAACTATACAATAAGTTTACGGCTCAAGATCCCTATATTTCTTGGCTTTTGCACCTGATGTAAACTTATCCACTATAAATTGGACATCTTGATAGCAGTAAATATACATACTTGGACATCATCCTTTTCCTCAACCCACTGTGTGAATACTTATGAAAACTCTTTACATTAGTTAACAAAAAAAAATGAAAAAAGTGTTGACAAATCACAAGAACAATTGATATGATTCGGAGTGTCAGGAAAAGAAAAACTTCTTACTCCTCGACAAAATAAACAACAATGAGTAATCAAGGTTAAAACCATGGCTGTCGAAAAAACAAATTCTTCCTCTAGTTTAGCTGAAGTTATTGATCGGATCCTTGATAAAGGTATCGTTATTGATGCTTGGGTTCGTGTCTCCCTGGTGGGTATCGAATTATTAGCAATTGAAGCCCGTATTGTTATCGCTTCTGTTGAAACCTATCTGAAATATGCCGAAGCCGTAGGCTTGACTCAATCTGCTGCGGTTCCCGCCTAAGAATTAAATAGATTCTTCAGTCTGAAGATTGAGGGATCTTAGAGTTCTCAAAAAGTATCTGCTTTTCTTTAGAGCCCTAACCTTCGTAAAGACTTCAGGCGGTGAGGGAACGGGAAAGGCAGCTATTTCCACTGCTTAACCCCAGTTGCTACCAACTTTTTGAATAGTGAGTGGGGTTGGCAAATGATTTAGTATTATTGAGGAGAAGCTGATGGCTGCTCTCATGGAAAAATTCCGACAGGAGCGTTTGTCAATAGCAGAAGAAGTTGCTGAACTCTTTCAAGAGACTCAAGCTTCTCTGTCTGACATCAAAGTAAAAAGACACAAGCAAGCTAAAGAGCAAGCGATTGTTCTGCGCCAATTTCACAAGGAATTGCAGCAAGATAGTCGTCAGTTTTTAGCGGCAACTCAAAAAGAACGTCTGTCTCAAGCTAAAAAACAAGCGATTGTTCTGCGCCAATTTCACAAAAAATTGCAGCAAGATAGTCGTCAGTTTTTGACAGTGGCCCAAAAAGAACGCCTGGCTCAAGCCAAGGAGCAAAAACAACATTTGCGTCAATTTCGCCAAGAGTTGTTCGTCTCTATTTTTGGGACTTCTCCGGCTTAGTTCTGACCGCGCTTAAGCCTAAAGTAAAAAACCCTCTAGTAACTAGCCAAAAGGCTAGTTCAATTAGAGGGTTGTGGTTAGAATACAACAATGAGTTTTTAGGTTTTAAACTATGACCTCTTCTGCTTTTTTGAGATCCTAAACTCAACTTGGAAGCAGAGTTCCTGTCCTTGCGGATACAGGCTTCCTGCAAACTAAGGGATAGTTACCCTTTTCCCTTAGCAGGCGATAACGGCTAGTCTCACCGCCAACAGATATGCAAAAAGTATGTATTTAGGTAACTATATAACTGTTTTCAGGAACATAACACATTTTTTTGCAATTTGTCAACTTTCTTGCTCAAACGCCTCAATTTAATTTTATTTACGTTTACTAAATTTCAACTATGACAGTTGCTGAACCTCAAACAAAAAGATCAGTTCTCCGCGTCCGCCCTGGTCAATTTGTCGTTACACCCTCTATCCACCAGGTTACAACCCGGGCTTTGCGTTACCTAAAATCTGGCTTTTCCATTCATCTGCGTGGCCCGGCGGGAACAGGTAAAACCACATTGGCAATGCACCTAGCCAACTGTTTAGCCAGACCCGTGATGCTAATTTTCGGAGATGATGACTTTACCAGTTCCGATTTAATTGGGAGTCAGTCGGGTTACACCCACAAAAAACTGATGGATAACTATATCCACAGCGTTCTCAAAGTTGAGGACGAACTCAAACATAATTGGGTTGATTCTCGATTGACAATGGCTTGTCGAGAAGGGTTTACCTTAGTTTATGACGAATTCAACCGTTCTCGACCCGAAGTTAATAACGTTTTACTCTCTGCCTTAGAAGAAAAAATTCTCACTCTGCCACCAAGCAGTAATCAACCCGACTATCTTCAAGTCCATTCTCAATTTCGGGCAATTTTTACCTCCAATCCTGAAGAATATTGTGGGGTTCACGCCACCCAAGACGCTTTAATGGATCGGTTGGTAACGATTAATATGCCAGAACCGGATGAGTTAACTCAAACTGAAATCTTGACACAAAAAACAGGAATTAGTCGAGAAGATGCTTTATTCATTGTTCACGTCGTCAAAACATTTCGTCTGAAAACTGCTGCTGAAAAAACTTCGGGTTTGCGATCTTGTTTAATGATTTCCAAAGTCTGCGCCGAACATGATATTGTTGTCACCCCCGATCAAGCAGATTTCCGTGATATTTGTGCAGATGTTCTCTTGTCACGCACGGATTTATCCATCAGTCAATCTACACCCATTTTATGGGAAATTCTTAACGAAAACCAAACCGAATCCTTACCCGTTGTAGAGTCAACTGATAGTCCGACACAGATCGTCTTGCCTTCAGAACCTTTAACGGAAAATGAACAACAAATTTATCATTATTTGCAGCGGAAAAAAAGAGCGGGATTTCATGAAATTTATGAAACCTTAAAAATCAAGCAAAATCAAGTAGAAAAAGCACTTCGTTCTTTGCAACAAAAGCAATTGCTGAAAAAACAAGACCAGTTTTATATCATTTTTGAGTGAAACCAACTGTGACTTCCTCTACTTTTATAACCCCCACCAAAACCCCCTCCAATCACACAATAACAACTTCTACTCAAGGTTCTACTTTAGCGGATATTCTCGAACGAGTTTTAGATAAAGGAATTGTAATTGCTGGCGATATTTCTGTGTCGATCGCCTCTACTGAACTCCTTCATATCCGCATTCGTCTCTTGATTGCGTCTGTTGATAAAGCGCGGGAGATAGGAATTAATTGGTGGGAAAGTGACCCCTATCTTAATAGTCAATCTCAAGCTTTATTAACAGAAAATAAAGAACTTTCACGCCGACTCCAAAACTTAGAAACTGAACTTCAAGCTTTGAAATTGTTAACTCAGTCGAGTCCAATAGCAAGCCATGATTCCAATCAAAACCATGAAGAATATTCCAACTTGTCAGAAAATTCTCTGCTTGAATCCTAACAAGTTGGAGGGTGGATGGCATCGTTTAAGCTTAGATAAAATTTCAAGTTTGCGAAGTTCAAGTCTTGAGCTTTATCGTCGAAAACTTATTCACTAAATTCGATCATGACACTTGTTTGCACACCTTGTGATTCTGCCAATGAGGTCTTGCCAACTTCTGAAAAAAACAATAGTAAAGCGGGTTTAGCTCCTTTACTGTTAACTGTTGTGGAACTGGTACGCCAACTGCTAGAAGCTCAAATCATTCGACGTATGGAAGGAGGAATTCTCAGCGAGTCTGATTTAGATAGAGCCGCAGAAAGTCTGCAAAAATTACAAGAACAAATTCTCAATTTGTGTGCAATTTTTGAAATCGATCCCCAAGAGTTGAATATCAATCTTGGAGAATTTGGTACACTTTTACCTGAGCAGGGAAGTTACTATCCCGGAGAAAATAGCACCAGCCCTTCAATTGTGGAATTAGTTGACCGACTTTTAAATACTGGAGTTGTTGTAGAAGGAAATGTAGATTTAGGATTGGCAGAACTTGATTTAATTCATCTAAAGCTGCGTTTAGTGCTAACCTCTAAGCCGATTTGATTTTGGAGATAACTTATGGCTATTGGTCTTTATTTATATGGGATTTTTCCTGATCAGATTCCTGACCAACTTGCTTTAGAAGGCATTGATCAGGAGCCTGTTCATAGTGAAGTAATTGCAGGATTTAGTTTTCTCTACTCTGCTGCTCACAAAGAAAAGTATTTAGCTTCCCGCCGTTATTTAATTTGTCATGAAAAAGTCTTAGAAAAGGTTATGGAAGCTGGGTTTCGTACTCTTCTGCCGTTGCGTTTTGGAATGGTTGTGAAAACCTGGGAAACGGTGACTGAACAATTGATTGTCCCCTATCATGATCAACTCCAAGATTTATTTGCTAAATTGGCAGGAAAGCGAGAAGTTAGCATTAAAATTTTTTGGGATAGCAGTTCTGAATTAAAAACGGTTTTGGAGTTAAATCATAATTTAAAACAGCAACGGGATGAAATGATCGGGAAAAAGTTAAGTATGGAAGAAATTATTCATATTGGTCAACTGATTGAAAACACTTTATCCCAACGTAAACAAGCGATTATTCAAGTGTTTAGAGATCAATTAAATGGTTTCGCTCAAGAGGTTTCGGAAAATGATCCGATGACGGCTGAAATGATTTACAACGCAGCTTATTTAATTCCATGGGACAGAGAGCCTGAATTTAGTCAAAAAGTTGAAGCGATCGACCAAGAATTTGGCGATCGCTTGCGAATTCGCTATAATAATTTAACAGCACCTTATACCTTTGCTCAACTCATTTAAGGAGAGTGTAAGTTATGTTTCTTGATCTTTAGAATCTGTAGAGAACTAATCTAAATCAGTTGGATAAATTTTTGATCTCATGACCTTTGTAAAGGCGGGTTTTATCAGGGGAATAATTAAAGCATCCTCGCACTTAACCCGCCTGTTCTTAAGTCTTAATATTCCAGGTCAAAGGCTTGAAAATTAGAAGATTGAACAGCAGCAGGTTTAGAATGATAAATCATTTTAGGGAAACCGGGATTAGCTTGACGTAAATCTTGAATATTCTGTTCTGTACTCTCGATTTGATGACCCAGAACCATTAGTCGATTTTTTAACTGCTGAGTTCGCTGTTCCATGAATTTTAATTCTTTTTGGATGCGTTGTTGTTCGGTAATCAACTTATAAAGCTCAAGTTGCTGGGATGCTTCAGATTTATTCCGAGGCATTGTGCTAATTTTGGGTTTAATAGGGCCTTGAATACGAACGTGTGCCATAATAATTCCTGGATAGTTTATAATATTATAGCGGGGAACTTTACGTTATACATGGTTTTCTTAAAAAATTCCTTTAATTGGAATTAAACATCCCCATACAAAGATTTGTAAAATTTTGAAAAATTTTACCTTGGCAAAGCCCATGAAATTGTATAATCTACATGCTTACGCTTTTTTAAAAACCCCAACAGAAAAACTGAAATTACCTGTTGGGATTGCCCACCAAGTCTTACTGATGAGTTCAGGTGAAATCTCGGCTCTAGTAGAACCTGAAGTTTGTTTAGATACCATACAAAATGATGATGAACGCTTGATTAAAGCAGTTGTCTGCCATGATCGCGTCATCTGCGAATTGTTTCAGCAAATGACTGTTTTACCTTTGCGTTTTGGCACATCTTTTTTAGAGGCAGAAAATTTACTCGCCCATCTCCGTGCTAATACCCAAGAATATCAAGAAAAGCTCCAACAACTCCAAGGAAAAGGGGAATATCTTTTAAAATGTATTCCTCGGAAGTTAGAGGAACCTGTTCTATCTGCGGAGAGCGGGGGAAGACAATATTTTTTAGCTAAAAAACAGCACTATCAAACCCAGCAAGACTTTTATATTCTGCAAGCGACAGAATGGCAAAATGTTGTTCATTTAGTCACCGAGAGCTATCAATCAACGATTATTATTGCTTCTCCAGGGGCAGAATCACGAATTTACCTTTTAGTTTATTATCAAGATGAACCTTTACTAACTAATCATTTCTTAAATTGGCAGAAAGCTTGTCCCCGTTGGCAATTGCAATTGGGAAAAATTTCTCCCCCCTATCACTTTATTTAACGGGTTTCTCTATGAAAAATTTTCACTCGGTCAACAACCTTCTTAACCCTTATGACTCTCGCCACTTAGTCATGTTTAGTGGCAAAGGTGGAGTCGGAAAAACAACCCTTTCCTGTGGGTTCGCTCGTCGTTGGGCTAAATTATTTCCCGATGAACAAATCCTATTAATTTCAACAGATCCCGCCCATTCTTTAGGGGATGTCTTACAAATTCAAGTTTTAGATCAAGCATTACCCTTAGAAGACTTGCCGAACTTAAAAGTAAGGGCGTTAGATGCCGGAAAATTACTCTTAGAATTTAAAGCAAAATACGGGAAATTTTTAGAACTCTTAGTCGAACGTGGAAGCTTTGTTGAAGGGGAAGATTTAACCCCAGTTTGGGATTTAGACTGGCCTGGTTTAGATGAAATTATGGGTTTATTAGAAATTCAACGATTGCTAACTGAAAAAATTGTAGATCGAATTGTCGTTGATATGGCTCCTTCTGGCCACACCTTAAATTTATTAGGAATTAAAGACTTTTTAGAAATTATTTTAAATTCTTTGGAATTATTTCAAGAGAAACATCAAGTCATCTCCCGAACTTTTGCCGGAACCTATAATGTAGATGAAGTGGATGATTTCTTGGTGAAAATGAAATCAGAATTAACAGAAGGAAAACAACTGCTGCAAGATGCCAACTTCACGAGTTGTTTAGTCGTGGCAATTGCTGAACCAATGAGTTTATTAGAAACAGAACGATTAATCTATAGTTTGCATGGCTTAAATATTCCCTGCGGTAGCCTATTTATCAATCGAATTCTAACCCAGTCAGACCTAAACTTAGATTGCTATAGCGAACAACAACAACTCCTCAATAAATTCCTAAAACTCCCCGGTCAGGAATCGATTTTTACCATTCCCCAACAAGCCATAGAACCCCTGGGGAATGCTGCCTTAGATCAGATCATGAACCAAATTCAAGAAATCAAGAGTGTTGTATTAGTTCCGCCACCGAAGATCGAATGGCCACAAAAAATCCTCCCTAGTTTTAGTGATTTTATCGCAGAAAAACGCCAACTGATTATCATTGGCGGAAAGGGAGGAGTGGGTAAAACAACCGTTGCTGCCGCCATTGGATGGGGTTTAGCGCATCGTTATCCTGAGAAAAAAATTCGGATCATTTCCATTGATCCCGCCCATTCTTTAGGAGATGCGTTTGGGGAGAAATTAGGGCATCAACCCACACAAGTAACAGCAAATTTAAGTGGTCAAGAAGTCGATGCTGATGTTGTTTTAGAACAATTTCGCAATGATTATCTGTGGGAACTGGCAGAAATGATTAGTGGAGAAGGGAGGGAGGAAGGATCGGTCAAACTTGCTTATACTCCTGAAGCTTGGCGACAAATTGTGGCTCAATCTTTACCTGGAATTGATGAAATGTTATCCCTAGTAACCGTCATGGATTTATTAGACAAGAAACAACAAGACTTAATTATTTTAGATACAGCCCCTACCGGGCATCTCCTGCGTTTTTTAGAAATGCCAACCGCTTTAGGGGATTGGTTAGCTTGGATTTTTAAGCTGTGGATGAAGTATCAAAATGTCTTAGGTCGCTTGGATTTAATGGGACGATTGCGAAATTTAAGGCAACAAGTCGTGCAATCCCAGAAAAAATTAAAAAATTCCCAACACACAGAATTTATTGGTGTCCTACAAGCCCAAGAAGCGATTATCGCCGAACAAGTTCGATTAACAGCATCTTTGAAAAAAATGGGAGTCTATCAGCGCTATGTGGTGCAGAACCGCTATCACACTGATGAAGAAATTGATCGGGATTTATTTCCCGATCAAACTCTGATTCGCTTACCCAGTTTACCTCGGTCAGTAGAACCTCTGGCGCGAGTTAAAGGGGCAGCCGATCTTCTGTTTTAAGGGCATCTACGTCTTCAACCTTAGATTCCTAAACCGAATCTCATCCCCCAGCCTATATCATTCAATTAATTCAGGAGAAATTTTATGACAGACTTATTCAAAGGTTTTGAGCAATTAGTCGAACTGGCGAAGACCTTAGAAGAAAAACTTGAAAAAGGAGAAATTAAAACTGACGTGCAGTTTAGTTCTCGTCCCTTGAGTGGTATTCCCCGTTCCGGCGGCATTCCCCGTCCCGGCGGCATTTCCCGTCCGACCAATTCCGGTGGCGATGATTTTGAGATTAATCGCAGTCGCACATCTTCCCCCTCAGATTCAGGATTTGGAGACACCATGACACCCCTAGAGGAACCCACAATCGCCTCCCTTAAAGATGTTGGTGGATTGACTGAAGTTCTTAAAGAACTCAAAGAACTAATTGTCATTCCCTTAAAACGCCCCGACTTATTAGCGAAATTAGGACTCGAACCCACTCGCGGTGTTCTTTTAGTTGGCCCTCCTGGAACGGGCAAAACCCTGACGGCCCGCGCTCTCGCAAAAGAACTCGACGTCAACTATATTGCCTTGGTTGGGCCAGAAGTGATGAGCAAATATTATGGGGAAGCCGAACAACGACTGCGGGGGATTTTTGAGAAAGCTGCTAAAAATGCTCCTTGTATTGTTTTTATTGACGAAATTGATAGCATTGCCCCCGACCGCAGCAAAGTTGAAGGGGAAGTGGAAAAACGACTGGTTGCCCAACTGCTCAGTTTAATGGATGGTTTTGCCCAAACTCAAGGGGTAATTCTTCTGGCCGCGACTAACCGCCCCGACCATCTTGACCCCGCCTTACGCCGCCCCGGACGGTTTGACCGAGAAGTGCAGTTTCGGGTACCTGATCGCAATGGACGTTTGGAAATCCTCCAGATTCTCAGCCGTTCCATGCCCTTAGATCAATCGGTTTCCTTAGATTTAATTGCGGATAATGCGGTGGGATTTGTGGGGTCGGATTTAAAAGCTGTTTGTCAAAAAGCTGCCTATAGTGCTTTGCGCCGTCAGGTTCCGACGATTGAATCAAAAATTCCAGAAACAATGACGGTGATTCAGACCGACTTTTTGCAAGCCCTCAAAGAAGTTAAACCGGCGGTGTTGCGTTCTGTGGAAGTGGAATCTCCCCAGATTGCTTGGGACGATATTGGCGGATTGGAACAAATTAAACAAACCTTACAGGAGTCCGTGGAAGGGGCTTTGCTCCATCCCCAATTATATTTGCAAACTAAAGCCCAAGCCCCGAAAGGAATTTTGCTTTGGGGGCCACCGGGAACCGGAAAAACCTTATTGGCAAAAGCAGTTGCATCTCAGGCGCGAGCGAATTTTATTGGTATTAATGGCCCGGAACTCCTGAGTAAGTGGGTCGGTGCGAGTGAACAAGCGGTGCGCGAGCTATTTGCCAAAGCCCGTCAAGCTGCCCCTTGTGTGGTGTTTATTGATGAAATTGATACCTTAGCCCCGGCAAGAGGTCGTTATAGTGGGGATTCTGGCGTTAGTGACCGGGTTGTCGGACAAATATTAACCGAGTTAGATGGGTTACAGACTGGAGCGACAATTTTGGTGATTGGGGCAACAAATCGCCCTGATGCCTTAGACCCTGCCCTATTACGCGCTGGACGCTTGGATTTGCAGTTAAAAGTTGATTTACCCAATAGTTCCAGTCGTTTAGCCATTCTACAAGTCCATAATCAGGAACGTCCTTTACAAGATGTGGATTTAGGCTCTTGGGCGGAAGCAACGGAAGGCTGGAATGGGGCAGATTTGGCTTTGTTATCTAACCAAGCCGCAGTGATGGCAATTCGCCGTTATCGACATCAGGGAATGACTGATCCAGCCGATATTCGGATTACAACCGATGATTTTAATGATGCTTACCAAGTGTTAGTTGAACAGCGTCCGGCTTGATTTTGAAAGCCTCAGTTATTAACCGATAAAATAGTGGGAGATTATGCTTGAGAATTACGAATTGAGAATTAATAATTCGTAATTCTCAATTCGTAATTAGTAATTCAAATGTTTTACTTATTTTGTGGTCATTGTATATACTCCATCCCATTCTTCAGGAACAGAAGTCTGTAAATATTGTTGCGATCGCGCAATATGAATTTGTACCGCCCGATCATCAGTCCGCATTTTTCTGGCTTCTTCAAAAATATGAACGGCTTGTTTAAACTCCCTCGCTAAATAAGCAATTCTGCCTTGATTGAAACAATCTAAAAACTCTTTTGTTGCTGAATCTAAGGGGATGGAACGATTACTAATTAACTCATAAATACTCACCGCTTGATTCTTTCCTTTTACCCGGACTCGATCTAACTCCCGCACCCAAATTTTATCTTGGCATAAATGATAAGTCATTTCACTAATAATAATATCACAGCCATATTGTTTGGTAATTTGTTCCAGACGGGAACTTAAATTTACCCCATCCCCAATTACAGTATAGTCCATCCGTTTCTGTGATCCAATATTCCCTGATACCACTTCCCCCGAACTCATTCCAATACCGATTCTAATTTGGGGTTCATCGGGTCGCATTTGGTTAAATTCCTTTAAGCGTCGGCGCATATCTAATGCCGATTTTACAGCCATCCAAGCATGATTATCTCGCAAAGGTAAGGGCGCACCAAATACCGCCATTAACGCATCCCCAATAAATTTATCCAGGGTGCCTTCATGGGAAAAAACCGCTTCTACCATAGTTTCAAAATATTGGTTTAATAAAGCCACAACATCTGATGCTTCTAAATTTTCTGTTAACGTTGTATAACCGCGAATATCGGAAAATAAAATAGTAACTTCCTTGCGTTCTCCCACCATTAAAGCATCTTCTCCTAATGCCATTACCTGTTCAGCAACTCCTGGGGTCATATACCGATACATTGTGGTTTTCATCCGTTTTTCGCGGCTAATATCTTCTAATACCACTAACCCCCCTCTAACCCCTCCCTCTGGGTTCGTTAGGGGATTAACAGTTAAATTAATACTGCGTTCAATTTCTCGAACTTGCTGTTTAGAAATAATCTCCCCATTTTGTTGTAAAGGAGTTGATTCTCCCCAAGGATAATAGAGTTCAGCATGATAGCGATCAGGAATCACTAAAATCGGAACCATCCAGGTAATATTTTCTTGGCTTTCTTCCTGTTTAATTAAACCGACAGTTAAACTTTGTTCAGGAACATAATGACGGGCGGCATGGCGTAAACTATCTTCTAAACGGAATCTTAAATTTTCAATCGGTACGACTTCCCACACATAACGTCCAGTTAATTTTTCTTCCCAATATTGACGAATAGAGCGATCACCCGTTTGCGGCTTGGGACAGCCTAATAATTCCAAAGCTGCATCATTAATCGTGACAATTCTTCCTTGTAAATCCGTTGAAATCACCACATCAGAAAGACTTTGTAGAATATCCTTTTGATATTGTTTTTCAACCATCACATTTTCAAATAACTGAGCATTTTGCAAGGCAATTCCCGCCTGAGCATTAAACGCCCTTAAAAATTCCTCATCGGAATTCGTAAAACTGCCTTTATGCTTATTAATTAACTGAGTCACCCCAATTAATTCTCCCGCCGCATTATACACAGGCATACATAAAATATTTCGAGTTTGATAGCCTGTTCTTTTGTCCGTTGTGGGGTCAAAACGCGGATCGCAATAGGCATCAGGAATATTCAAAACTTGACCCGTGGAAGCCACATAACCCGCAATACCTCGATTAGCGGGAATCCGAATTTCCATCATGGTTGAACCATCAGCAGTTGCCACTTTTGTCCACAATTCCTGGGTCTCTTTTTTTAATAAAAATAACGTGCTGCGATCGGCTTGCATTAAATCCCGTGCCTGTTCCATCACCGCTTTTAAAGTGGTTTCTAAATCCAAACTTTGTCCTAAGGTTGTTGTTGCTTTTAATAATGCAGCGACTCCCCGTTGATTTCGGGCGGCAACAAAAAACGATTGACAACTTTCTAAAATAATCCCAATAGAATCAGCAAAGGCGCGAAATTGTTGTTCATCTTCTTCTGTAAACGCTAAATCTTCCGCTTTATTCAGCAGCCGCACCACCGCCACCGCTTCCTCTGGTTTTTGGCTGCTAAAAATCGGCATACACAGAATTGTCCGGGTATAATATCCGGCAGGTTCATCAACTTCCACATCAAATAACGGACAGTTGTGAGCATCCGCCACATTCATCGCTTTCCCTGTGCGGGCGACATATCCTAAAATTCCCGAATCCATTGGTAAACGGATTTCTTTTGCTTGTCCCGTTTCCTCTTGAACTTTGGTATACCAGAGTTGGCTTTTTCCCCGATTAATTAAAAAAATGGTTGTACAATCAGCTTGCAGAAGTTGCCCAATTTTGAGGGTAAAAGCATCAAGCAACTGTTCTAACAGGGTTTCGATCGCTTCATTATTAATCAGATCAATTGCCCGTAGAAATTGCTGAAATTCTGCGGTAATAAAATCTAAAATGCAAATAAATTCCCCAATTGGCAGATTTTTGACACGCGCTGCCAATAGGCCCATACGATCCACTTGTGTGAGCGTAGCTAAGATGCTACCAGCATTAGAAAAAGTCATGGGAAGGGGATAGTTGGGGTGAAGAATAGAGAACTCAAAAACTCTGATCGGCGAGGGTTAAGTGGCTTTAGTGGAATCGAACCGATACTTTTTTGCTAACGTTTGCTAACAAATACATAAGTTAAGATATTCTCTCAACCAAGGCGTATCAACCAATGCACGAAGGAAAATCCCTCGCGCACCATTTAGATCCCTGTCCATCTTTAATTGGGTAGAATTTGATTTAATCGTTTTCGCTCCACCCAAATTATTGATAATTTCACCTGTCCATGACACTGTTTTAGAAGTATATGCTTCGTTACAATCAATCACAATTTTATGGTTTTCCCAAGCCTTCCACTTCAGAAATTGCTTAAACTCATAATGACTTAGAGTTAACATTTGTCTAACAGATTTATTTCTAAGTTTACGTCTTGACTTGGAAACCAAACGAAGTCTACTAGCTACTTTTTTGAGATTTCTTTTCTGTTTACACTTAGCTTTTGATAGCTTGGAAACTAACTTATCTAACTGGAAACATAATTTCTGAATATGTAAGTTAGAGTCTTTACCTAGCCACCCAAAAGATGTTTCAGAAAGGAAGGTCATGAATGTACGAACACCGGGATCTAAGGCAACAACTCTCCCTTGGTTTTCGGAATTTAGTTGTTGCACTTCTGTGGAGATGGTCAAGTAATATTCACCATAAATTAGTGTTAATCGACCATCGCTAAAATTGTCAGGAAGTGATTCTTTGAATTTACACTCTCCTAATATACTGTGGTAAATTCCACAATCTTTAATTGCAGATTTAGGGATATAAATCGATTGCTTTACATCCTTGCGACTCCGAAATTTGCATCGACGAATCTTACTATCTACCTTAAACCCTTTTTTCGCAGCTTTAACTGCTAAACAAGCGTCTTTGATGGCTATTGATTTAATTTGATAAGGGACGGGTTTAGCCCATTCAGGTAATCCGTTTAAGATTCCTGTTTTAATTGCCATCCAGTTCGCTTTTGTGTCAGGTTGCTG
>CAITND010000147.1 GCA_903893625.1 uncultured Oscillatoriales cyanobacterium | reverse complement strand
GACAAAGGGAAATTCCTTTCTGAGAATTGTTGAATACTTATTTAAGGCAAATTTATCAACTTTTTCTTCTGGTGGCGCATCCATCCAATATCTAATCGCTTTATTGCGAATGAATTGGGTGGTGCGGATGGCTTCATCAATCGCTTTGTATTGATCAGGTTTACCTTTAACTTTGTATTCAAAAACTATCATTCGGATTCCTTCTGTTTCTTTTTCGACCTCCTGCTATGCTAACATAAATTAATGGGAAATATTCACGGGGGTTAAAAAACCCCTGATTCGACCATCACAGCTTTGTTAACTTCTTTATGGTACCATAATTCAATAAATATTCAAGGGGAATAAATTCCCCTGCGTCGTGTTTCCTCTGTTGTCTAAAGACACGCTCGTTTCCACACTCCCATCCTTTTCTTGTGAATCCTGAATCTGTGGAAAAAGGCATTCGAGGAATTAAAAATTATCTAGCCACAAAAGGACTCTTATCAATCGAAAATTTTCCTTTATCCCATACCCAAAATCATCCTATAATTCTGACGGCTAAAAAACAACTGCAATACTATTATTCAATGACCGGAGGCATGATTAAATTTTATGTTAAATTAGGAGAAACAATTGATAAAAATCAGAAACTCTATGAGATTTTAACATTTAATAAAACCGGAGAATTTCCACAAGTTAAAGAGGTTTTCGCCGAGTCCGATGGGCTAATCTTCGATATCACGAGAAATCATTCTGTCAATCAATGGGATTATATTTTAGGGGTAATGCCGTGTTAAATCCTGATTTTTTGCTAAACTAATTCCTGTAAAACGACGACCTACCCCATTAATATTGTGTTAGACGAATCCGCTAAAAAAACAATTCTGCGTAAAATTCCCCACGCCCTCTATATTTGTGGGGTGAAAGAGGGGGATGATGTCAATGGTTTTACCGCCAGTTGGGTGACACAAGCCTCCTTTCAACCGCCTTTAGTTGTCAACTGCGTTAAAAACGATTCTAAATCCCACGCCATGATTAAAGCCAGTGGTGTCTTTTCCCTCAGCTTTCTCGCTGAAGGTCAAAAAGACATCGCCCAGAAATTCTTTAAACCCCAACATCGAGTCGGAAACAAATTCGAGGACATCGAATTTTATTTGGGAGAAACGGGTTGTCCTATTATTTCCGAAGCCTTGGGTTACGTTGAATGTCAAGTGGTCGGTGCGGTTGAACACGGCGACCATACCGTATTCGTCGGAGAAGTTATCGCCGCAGGCGTCCATAAAGAAGGCGAAATTCTCAACCTCGCCAGTACAGGCTGGAATTACGGAGGATAAGAGGGAGCAGGGGAAGTAGGGGGAGCAGGGGGAGCAGGGGGAGCAGGGGGAGCAGGGGAGAGGGAGGGGAAATCATTAACTTCTGGCTCTGCACTCCGCACCTTAACCGTCAACCGTCAACCGTCAACCGTCAACCATTAATTATTATGCCTTTAATTCAAGTTAAAACTTCTATTTCCAAACCAGAAAAATCTGAGATTGAGACTTTATTAAAAAGTCTGTCTTCTGCCTTGGCAAAACATTTAGATAAACCCGAATCCTATGTAATGACAGCATTTGAGGCAGATATTCCGATGACATTTGCGGCAACTACTGACCCCGTTTGCTATATCGAAATTAAAAGTGTTGGCACAATGCAACCCAACCAAACGAAAGCCATGAGTCAAGAATTTTGTCAAAAAATCAACCAAACTTTAGGCATTCCCACCAATAGAATTTATATCGAATTCGCCGACGCCAAAGGTTCGATGTGGGGTTGGAACAATTCCACCTTTGGTTAACGGTCAACCGCCAACCACCAACCACCAACCACCAACGCCTAATTAAAACTTCTTTACAAAACAGAAGGCTGTGATAGTATCTGGATGGATTTACATCCAGAGAATAGCCAATCGGCTTAATTTCTGTGGTGGAGGAGAATCGAGGAGTACAAAATAGGATGTCCGTCGGATATTCAACTGCGATGACTGTGAGAAATCACCTTGACCCCATCCAAGTTGGTGTAATTGGGGTTGGTAACATGGGGCAGCATCATACCCGCGTCTTGAGTATGCTCAAAGATGTGGAACTCGTTGGAGTTGCCGACGTGAATGTTGAACGGGGACTCGATACCGCTAGTAAGTATCGTGTCCGATTTTTTGAAGATTATCGAGATCTTTTACCCCTGGTAGATGCGGTCTGTATTGCGGTTCCAACTCGGTTACACTATACCGTTGGCATGGCTTGTTTACAGTCCGGGGTTCATGTTTTAATTGAAAAACCCATTGCTGCGAGTATTAACGAAGCAGAATTGTTAGTGAATGCGGCGGCAGATTATCAAAGAATTTTACAAGTCGGTCATATTGAACGGTTTAATCCGGCTTTTCAAGAGTTCAGTAAAGTTTTAAAAACCGAAGAAGTTTTAGCCTTAGAAGCCCGTCGCATGAGTCCCTATTCTAACCGAGCCAATGATGTTTCGGTGGTGTTGGACTTAATGATTCATGATATTGATTTAATGCTAGATTTAGTGGAGGCTCCCGTTGTAAAATTAACAGCCAGTGGCAGCCGTGCTTCGGACTCTGGCTATTTAGATTATGTAACGGCTACCCTCGGTTTTGCTAATGGTATTGTTGCCACTTTAATTAGTAGTAAAGTCACCCATCGCAAATTGCGTTCTATTGTTGCCCATTGCAAAAATTCTTTAACAGAAGCTGATTTTCTCAATAATGAAATTTTAATTCATCGACAAACAACAGCTAATTATATTACCGATTATGGTCAAGTTCTCTATCGTCAAGATGGATTAATTGAAAAAGTTCATACCAGTAATATTGAACCCCTCCACGCTGAATTAGAACATTTTGTTAGTTGTGTTCGGGGTGGAAATCAACCCTCCGTTGGCGGAGAACAAGCCTTAAAAGCATTACGATTAGCCAGTTTAATCGAACAAATGGCATTAGATGGTAAAGCTTGGAATTTGGCAGAAACGGAGTATCATTTTAATTCATCAACCCTTTCAATTGGTTAGGGAAGAGATCAGGGGGAGCAGACCCCCCAGGGCTGTTTCATAAGGAATAAATAGACAATTGCCCTCCTATTGCTAGAATAGGGGGGCTGCTAAATCAACTTTGCACAACAGTACAGAAACGGTGAAGGAATGACGAAGCCACAATTTGACCAAACCCCCTTATCGCCATCGGAATTTAATCAGGAGGTAAGAAGTGCTTCACCCTCGGAGAATCCCTCAGAAACTGCCGTAGAGGAAAAGCCCACCACTCAGAAACGAATCCCGTTGAAACTTCCGACCTGGTTTTGGGGCTGGCCGTTTCTGTGGCTGATTATCTTATTGGGGTTTGGAACAACGGGGACGGGGGCGCTGCTCTGGTTATTAACGATGCCTCCAGTCCCAAACTGTAATGATATCTCTGCCTTATCTCCCGATAGCGAACGTTTGTATTGTGCCGATCTCGCTACAAAGTCCGGTAAAGTTGAACCGTTACGTCAAGCCTTTGCGTTAATTGCTAGTTGGCCCGCAGACCACCCCCTCCAGGGACTCGCCCAACAAAAAATGAAACAGTGGTCACAGGCTTTAATTGAAATTGCCAAGCTAAAAATTGAGAGTAATGGGGATTTGAAAGCTGCGTTAGCAATTGTGGATATTGTTCCCAAAAATACTCCCGCTTATGAACAGGTGGAAATCGCCATTGAGGGATGGAAAAATAATTGGGATCAAGGGCAAAAAATTTATGATCAAGCCCAGATGGCAATGAAAGCTTTAGATTGGACAAAAGCCTTTGAATATGCCCAGGCGTTATCAAAATTAAATAATACCCATTGGAGTGAAAAGCGGTTTAATGAAATCATGGATCGCTTAAGCTTGGAACGTCAAGGCAATCAACGGTTGAATGAAGCCCGTGAATTAGCTAAAGAAAATACGCCGGAAAAGTTTGCAGAAGCGATTGTATTGGCAAATCAAATTGATAAAAAACTCTATATTCAAGCTGGGGCGATCAAAGAAATTAAAAATTGGAGTCGTTCTTTACTGGATTTAGCGGCTAAAGAATTAAAGGAAAAAAAGATAGAGGGTTTAACAGAAATTGCCAGTTTGGTTCCCAGCTATTCTCCGTTGTATGCAGAAGCGCAAAATTTGATTTTAATGGGTCAAGTTAAAGCCCTGAGTTGGAATCAAACCAACAGTCAACCAATTGTGCAACAAATGGCCCTGCTTTGGGAAGGACAAGCGGCTCTGGATAAAATGGGGAATAATCGTCCTCCCTATGAGGAAGCCCAAGTTAAAGCGGAGGAGGTTTCAGAACAAATTCAAGATCTGATGAATTTGCAGTTGGCAACTTTCGTGGCGAATATTGAGCATCCCTTGACGTTACAATTGGCGATTGATCAAGCTGAGATGATTACGCCCCAACAGCCTCGGCGAATTCATGCTCAAACCTTAGTCGCCCATTGGCGCAAGGAAATTCAACGATTAGAGGATCAGCCCTACATTGCTTTAGCTCGACGGTTAGCCCAGACGGGAAGCATAGACGGGTTTGAAACCGCAGTGCAGCAAGCACGTCAAGTCGCTTTAGGTCGTCCGTTACGGGTAGAAGCCCAAACGTTAATTGCCGAATGGACAAAACGGATTGAAATTATTGAGGATCAGCCCCTTCTAAATGAAGCGTTAGCCTTAGCGAAACAGGGTAATCTCAGTGCTGCGATTGATAAAGCCTCTAAAATTAGCTTAGGTCGGGCGTTGTATCAGCCAGCACGAGATAAAATTTCCGGTTGGGTAGCCCAGGTTCAAACGACAGAAGATCGTCCGATTTTGGATCGAGCTTACAATTTAGCCAAGCAAGGCAATCTCAGTGGCGCGATCTCGGAAGCTTCTCAAATTCGCTATGGTCGGGCGTTATATTCTCAAGCTCAAGGGGCGATCGCTGGCTGGGCGGCGGAACGAGATGCAGCGATCGCAGCCCAACAGGAGCCTGTAGAAGAGGCTCGTCCGGTATCTCAAGGGGATTCCTACTCGAATGATTCGGGCTATTCTGAGGATAGTGGTTATTCCAATTCTTCAGAACCCGCCTATTCTGGGGATAGTGGTTATTCTAGCCCTTCAAATGCAGCGCCGGATTCAGGTTACTCGGATTATCCATCTACACCCGCAGAACCTCCCCCTGAAGTGGCTGCACCTGAACCCGCACCTGAACCCGCACCTGAACCCGCACCTGAACCCGCACCCGAACCCGCACCCGAACCCGCACCCGAACCTCCATCGGCGGCTGAACCGAGTCCTACGGATGGACAGGGCGCACCCGATCCCAATTTATTTTTAGAGTAGATAGAGGCTTGTTGGCTGTTGACGGTTGGCTGTTGACGGTTAACAGACAACAGACAACACACCCCAATTGTTCCATGTTATTTCCAACCTATTCATTCCTAATCTTTTTTATTATTGTTTTTAGTTTAGGGATTTCCTTAAAAAAACAAGTTGATTTATATAAAGTTTTTTTGTTACTGGCAAATTTTATTTTTTACTCCTTTTGGGGATTAAATTTCTTAAGCTCGCTATTAATCAGTATCGGAATTAATTATGGAATTCTTTTAGGGTTAAAGTCTTACCCTAAAAATGCTAAATTATGGTTGTTTTTAGGAATTATTTTTAATATTTTATATTTAGGAACGTTTAAATACTATAATTTTTTTGTAGATAGTTTCTTGGAAGTTTTCTCTTTCTTACCCCTTGCTTCCACCTTTCAACCCTTAGAAATTCTAGCTCCCGTTGGGGTTTCTTTCTATACCTTTAGAATCATTTCTCACCTGGTTGATTGCTATCGTCAAAAACTTCCTTTCCCCCGATGTATTGATTATACCATTTATATTACTTATTTTCCTCAAATTGCCTCCGGCCCAATTGCCAGAGCCCAGGAGTTTTATCAACAACTCAATTCTTCTCAAAAATATGATTATAAAATTGAAGAAGTGATCGTTTTAATTTTATCAGGACTGTTTAAAAAATATACTTTATCGAGTTTTCTGTTTAATTTTACTCAACTTCCTTTTTCTGACCCTGACTCCTATTCTCGCTGGGATTTAATCTTAGCTGCGGTGTCCTATTCCTGTTTAATTTATGTCGATTTTAGTGGCTATTCCGATTTATCTAATGCCATTTCTAGTGTATTTGGTTTCCGTCCAATTCCAAACTTTAACTGTCCCTATCGTTCCTTTAGTTTACAAGAATTTTGGCATCGATGGCATATTAGTTTATCAGAATGGTTGCGGGATTATCTTTATATTCCTTTAGGCGGAAATCGATTAGGTCAAAAGCGAAAATATCTAAATTTATTTTTAACTCTACTTATCGGAGGATTTTGGCATGGTGCCGGATTAAACTTTATCTTTTGGGGAGGAATTCATGGGTTAGGATTAGGGGTAAATCATTACTTTAAAGAAGAACTAAAACCTCAAATAGATCTTGAAACCAATTCAATTTTATCCTCAATTATTCCCGTTTTAAATTGGGGGTTAACCTTTGGCTTTGTGACCTTGAGTTGGATTTTCTTCCAATCTCCCAATATAGAAACAGCCCTGAATTTCATCCAAGGGATTTGGAGTTCGGAGGTTCAGACCTTTCAATTTAATTTTTGGCAGCTTTATCTGGTGATTTTTATTATTTTAGTTGTGATTAATTTTTATGGTCAAACGATTACTGTAGCTTTGATTCGCTTATTTGCTTTAAAAAATATCTTCTTTAGGATTGTTTTAATCTCTGGATTTGTGTATTCTATTCTAATGCTAGGGCCGAATAGCGTTCCTCCGTTTATTTATTTTAATTTTTAACCCAACATGAAAGATCGAGAATTTTTACTGCTGGTTTGTTTAGTTAGTTTGACCTTAATTTTTTCTAATTTTTCCTTATTTCTCAAAAGTCTTGCCTCCAGTTCCTTTCTGCAACCTCCCATAAAACAAGCCGCACAACAGTTAAAATTAGAGGGATTTCGCCAAACCGAACAAGCATTTTGGAACCAAATCAAAGACGTTAATTTAGATCAACTTTCCTCCCCCAGCGAGGTTGCTACTCTCAATCATGGGTCTGTTTCTGCTCAACCTAAACCCCTGGCTTCTCCTCCCGCTAAAAAACCCGTTTCTTCCCCTACCATCAAACCCAAACCCCAAGTCGAAAAACCCTATACTCGGTTTTTATTTGTCGGTGATTCAATTATGTTTGATTTAGGGATTAAACTTCAGTCTAGTCTCCGCAAAACCTATAAAATTAGCAATACCAAATTAGATTATAAAGTTTCCAGTGGACTGAATCGCATTGATTATTATAATTGGTATAATCGCACAACAACCTTGCTCAAAAGTTATAAACCTGATGTAATTGTTGTTTTATTTGGGGGAAATGACGGTCAAGATATTACTGACAGAAACGGACGTTATCGACAGCTATTTACAAAAGAATGGGAAAAAGCCTATCAAGAACGAGTCGAACGATATGCAAAATTACTCTCGGTTTCCTCCGTTAGAAAAGTCTATTGGATCGGTCAACCCATGTCCAGACAATCCCGTTATAATCGCATTTTTAGTCAGTTGAATAAAATTTACCAAAATGTCAGTCAATCTCACCCTAAAATCGAATATATCTCGACTTGGGAAACCTTTGCATTGGGAGGAAAATATGTCGCCGTTGTGGCAGATAAATCGGGTAAACGCAGATCGGTTAAAATTAATGATGGGGTTCATTTTACCTCTCATGGAGCGAATATTATTAGCGATGTTGTGTTAGAGCAAATGAAAAAAGATAAAATTATTATGCTTAAACCCAAACCATCTAAAACACCTCCATCCAAACCTAAATTGACTCCTTCGTCTGTTTCTCAATCTCCCTCAAAAAAATCTGCTCAGACTCCCTGAAAAGTGCCTCAAAAACCCTTAAAATAACCCTCATAACTCCTCCTCTACCGAATTAACAAAATATGGTAACAACCTCTACACCCCAAATAACCTGCGATTTAGCGACCCTTGCGATTGATTTAATTGATCAAGCGGGATGTGAATATGGAGATATTCGTTTTTGTACCTATCGAAATCAAATACTTCACGCTAATGATCATTCCTTAAGTCACCTCACAGATCATCAGAAATCCGGTCGGAACTCTCAAATATGCAGCGCCTTGGGTTAATTTTAAATGCGATCGCACCCAACCCGCAGGACGCAGCACCATCCATCGGTTATGATGATGAAGGAGTTCCATCCTGTTCGGGTACAAAATATTAATATTGGAGGCTGATCATGATAATAGAAAAGGCATTGTTAATTCTGACTCCTTGAGCAAATACAGCAATTCACTGATAGAATAGATAAAAGTAACCTATTGCAACAGTTTGTCCCCCAAAATATGACCCAATCTAACCCAGAAGATAGTCTAATTATTACTCAATCCACTCATCCTTATTCCTCGCTGACGAGTGAATTATATCAACAAGCCACTCAATATCAAGAGAGCGGACAGTTTAAGGAAGCGATCATTTGTTATCAAAAATTAATTAATCTTGAACCTAGTTTACTATTAGGGTATCAAAGAATTGGCTATTATTCCCTAAAAACAGAACAATTTGAACAAGCGGTTACAGCTTATCAACAAGTAATTGAATTAAAACCAGATGAATTTTGGGCTTATAATAATTTAGGAGAAGCTTTAATTAAACTACAGCGATGGGAAGAAGCCATTCCTATCTATGAAAAAGCGATTGAATTAGACCCCAATTGCTTTTGGGCTTATAATAGTTTAGGAGAATGTTTAACCCAGACTCAACAATGGGAAAAGGCAGTTTCAATCTATGAAAAAGCCAGTCAATTAGATCCGAACTATTGGGGAGTTTATCAACAGTTAGGAGAAGTATTAACCACCTTAGAACGATGGGAAGATGTGATTCCGGTTTATCGTCGTTCTATTGAATTAAAACCGGACTTTTTTTGGTCGTATGTCGGCTTAAGCAAAGCATTAATTCAGTTAGAACAATGGGAAGAAGCCATTCCCATTTGTCAACAAGCAATTTCGATTGATCCGAATTTCTTTTGGTCTTATATTAATTTAGGGGATTCCCTTTGTAATTTAAAACGATGGCAAGAAGCCGTTGATGTTTATCTAACAGCTAATCAAATTAAAACCGATTTTTTTTGGTCTTATAAAAATTTAGGAGATGGGTTAATTCAATTAGAACGATGGCAAGATGCAATTCTGGCTTATCAACAAGCACTGGAATTAAATTCAACGGAAGCCTCCTGCTATTATAACTTGGGTTTAGCTTATCTGAATTTACAACAAAAATCCGAGGCGATCACTTGTTTTGAAACAGCTTTAAAACTGCAACCAGATGATATTTCAACTCAACAAAAATTGGATGAACTCATCGGAATTCCGATAATTTATCCTTCTATTCCATCATCAAATCAATTAGAACCGATTGACTGGTTAAAATATTATCCCAAATCAGGACAAGCACCCTCTTATGTGTTACCTAAACCTGTTTCTTTGGGCAAAAATCCCCAGACAGGGAAATGGCAATTTCCGGTTCCTCCCAAAGAGATTATGTTAGTTTTTGCAGAAAATGAAGAGTATTATCTCAACTCTGGAAAAACTCAAGTTCAGGTGATGTTAAGTGTATTGCGAGAGTGTGGATATTTCTTAAAAACAGGAAGCCGTATTTTAGATTTTGGCTGTGCATCGGGACGAATTCTTCGGGAATTAGCCGATTTATCAGATATTTGTGAAATGTGGGGAACAGATATTAACGCGGATTGTATTGCATGGTGTCAACAAAATATGAGTCCTCCCTTTCATTTTTTTGTAGGGACAACAATGCCCCATTTACCCTTTGAAGACCGCTATTTTGATTTAATTTATTCGGGTTCAGTATTTACCCATATTGATGATTTAGCAGATGCTTGGCTGTTAGAACTCCGTCGCATTTTAAAACCCGGAGGACTGGCTTTTATTACAATTCAAGAACGTTATATTTTTGATAAAATCAAAGAATTTCCTGAAATCTGGCTATCTAATAATAATATCTGGCCAGAAGAACAAAAACAAGCTTGTATTCAAAACTATTTTGAATATATTAATCAAGATTTTGGGATGTTTACATTGGGACGAGATACCCGTTCACTGGTTTTCTATGATGTCAATTATTTCTGTGAAAAATGGAAACCATTTTTCCAAGTTTTAGCCATCAAACAAGAAGCTTATTATTGGCAAACTGGAGTATTATTAAAGCGACTTTAATATTCATAGGGACAAATCAGAAAAAGAATTCTGATCCTATGTCCAAATACCCCGAACTGACAATCACTAGGGATAATATGGGAGAAGAAAACCTCGCCCCCTGAGATTGATTAAGAAAAGTATCCAAATTTAAAGCTTAATTTCAATTTCAGTCAAAACCGATCAAATTTTTCGGTCTAGGTGATAGGGTTAAACCCATTCCAAACTATGGCCTTAATCCAATCCACCCCAGATTATGAACCCCAAACACTCACAACGCGATCCCCTTGAGTCCGCCGTCACCGCAGCATTAGGCGCGGGTGTGGCCACTTCTTTTGCCGTCAGTCAAGGTCAAAGTCCTTGGGTGGCTTTAGGAATTACGGCTTTTGCTGCTATTGTGGCGTTAATTTGCGATCGCGCAGGTTGGGTTTGAATCTCACTTTGAAACCTGATCTACAATAGGGGAAACCAACCTTTCAAGACCTAATTTCTGGAAAGGTCTAATTCTATTAACAATGTTTCCCCAAAAAAACCATGATTGAATCCTATGCGTTTTTGGCCTTAGCCTTAACCTATGAAGATCCTGTTTCTAATCAATTCCCAGAATTAAATGACATTAACTGGAAAAAACTTTCTAGTCAAACCTACCGCTACTTTCTAGCTGTAGCTGTAGCTGTTTCAGTTTTAACAGTCGCCCAAACCGCCCAAGCTTTGGTCGCCAGAGGAGATTCTGGAAACCAAGTCAGGCAAATTCAAGAGCGCTTACAACAATTGGGCTATTTTAATGCCAATGCTACAGGTAATTTTGGCGGTCTAACTGAAGAAGCGGTGATTCGCTTTCAACGAGATTCCGGTTTATCAGCCGATGGAATTGTTGGCCCCCAAACTTTCAGGGCTTTGGGATTAGTCACCAGCCCACCCTCTAACACTCCCAGTAATCGAGACTTAATTGGACTGGGTATAGGGGATAGTGGCCCCGGTGTTTCGGATTTACAGAGACGGTTACAAGCCTTGGGTTATTTCAACCAACAACCTACAGGTAACTTTGGAAATATTACCAAAAATGCCGTGATTCGACTCCAACAGGACTACAATATTCCGGCAACGGGTTTAGTCACGGAAGCTACCCTAGCCTTACTTAATAGCGGCCTGAATTCGGGTCAGGATGTTGTTTTCCCCGGTACAACGTTACAACAAGGCGATCGCGGATCTGCGGTTGTCACATTACAACAAACGCTACAAAATCTCGGCTTTTATGATGGTAGCATTACAGGATATTTTGATGATCGAACAGAAGTAGCTGTTCAACGGTTTCAACAATCTCAGGGAATCTCAGCTACCGGAGTTGTTAGCTCAACAACATTAGTGGCTTTAAATCTTTATAATCCGGGAATTCCCTCTAATCCTCAGTTTGATGATATTCTCCGATTAGGGAGCCGAGGCTCTGCTGTCCGGTTATTACAAGGACAACTACAAAGACTAGGATATTACACGGGTATAGTCGATGGTGTATTTGGTCGATCTACCCAACAAGCTGTGATCAATTTTCAACGTGCTTATGGGATTACCGCAAAGGGAGAAGTGGGGCCGACCACCACTTTCTATCTAGCAAGTGCCAGGACAGCCACTCCAATGTTCATCCCTCCCTCTCAAATCCCCATTGTTCAACGTCCTATGCCTCCTGTAACGAATCCTTTATCGACGGTTTATTTTGGGGATACTGGAGCAGAAGTCAGAAAAATTCAACGGCGTTTACGCCAATTAAACTATTATAACGGCCCGATTAATGGCTGTTTTGATACGGCAACTCAAGATGCCTTAATACGGTTTCAGCAAGACTATGGCATTACAGTTAACGGAATTGCAGGGCCAACAACTCAAACCTATTTGTTTAATATTAAACCTATTTCTGCAACCCCAACTCGTACTATCCAAGTCGTACAAATAGCCCCCCCTGTTTCCAACTTCACCAACGTTCAACAGTTGCAACAACGATTAAGAATTCAGGGACTTTATAATGGCCCCATTAACGGAATTTACGATGGTTTAACACAACAAGCTGTTGCACAAGCCAGAGCCTTTTATGGCCCCAATGCAGATACCGTTCTATTTGGAGGCTTGTAAACACTAACTCTTTTTCACCCGCATTACACGGATTGAATACAGGTTTTAATCAGTCTTATCTTTCCCTAATCCTCCTTATTTAATCCGTGCAATCCGTGTAATCCATCTAATCCGTGATCCCATCTTCCATTAATTCAAAATCCATTTCAGAAGAACAATCTGCGATCGCTTTGGAACAAGACCAATTACTAGAAATCAGCGACGGCCAACCCATGCGTAAAGCCTCATGGCAAATCGTATGAATTGTTAATTGGCAATCTAATAAATGAAACCCCGATTTCTCCGCTTGCTTCATGCTAGTTTTAGAAATAGAATCATTTTTAAATTCAATAGTTTTATTACACTGAACACAGACTAAATGATGATGGTGATGGGGATAGGGTTGATTAATTTCATAGTGTTTATGGCCTTCAGCTAATTCCAATTCGCGTAAAATTCCCATCCGTGCCATTAACTTCAAAGTACGATAAATTGTCGATAAACTAATCGCTTCTCCCCGGCTTTTTAGTAAATTGTACAGATCCTCCGCACTCAGATGATTTCCTTTCGGTAAATTCTGAAAGACCTGCAAAATCGTTTCCCGTTGGGGAGTTAACCGCCAGCCTTTATCGTTGAGTTCAGATTTAAACGAGACTGTTGTATATAAGGCCATACGCTCACTTGCTTTCAATAAAGCTTGCATATTGACAATAATACATAACAAATTTCCAGATTGTCAAAAAAACCAGCTATTGAAAATAACTGGTTTAGAGTTCAGATTGACATCCTGTTTAAAAGTCTTGCTGTGGGCTTCTCCGGCGTTCTCTTCTCAGATTAACTTAGGGACTCCATATAATCCCGAACCCGGTTGCGACGTTTGGGTTGACGCAGTTTTTGCAGGGCTTTAGCTTCAATTTGGCGGACTCGCTCCCGTGATAATTCTAACGCCCGTCCAATTTCAGCTAAGGAATAGGGATGACCATCTCCCAATCCATAACGCATCAGAATCACATCCCGTTCCCGACTGGTTAAATCCGCTAACAGGTGTTGTAAATCCTGATGCAGAGATTCCCGCATCAGTAATTCTTCCGGTGTCACCTCTTCCGTTTCCAGTAAATCCCCTAATTCTGTATCTTTATCTGTTCCTACTTTCGTTTCTAAAGAAACGGAACGAGGCACCCGTAATAACACTTCTCGGACTTGAATCGGAGTCATCCCCAACTCAACTGCAATATCCTCAATGGTAGCGGTACGACCTTTTTCTTGAGAAATTTTTCGTTGTGCTTTTTTAATTTTGTTGAGTTTTTCAGTAATATGAACAGGCAAACGAATCGTGCGGCTTTGGGTAGCGATCGCCCGTGTAATTCCTTGACGAATCCACCAATAAGAATAGGTGCTAAACCGATATCCCCGTGTGGGATCAAACTTTTCAACAGCCCGTTCTAGTCCTAAAGTTCCTTCTTGAATTAAATCAAGCAGTTCTAAACCTCTATTTTGATATTTTTTGGCAACTGAAACAACCAGACGCAAGTTGGCTTTAATCATGTGGTCTTTGGATTTTATGCCTTCAGCTTGAATCTGATCCAATTCCTCAACGGTTAAACCCACGATTTCCGCCCAACGCCGTTTTCCGGCGGCTAAAATCGGCTTCAGTTCAGTCACATCAACGCCCCCCGTTGTTGCCCATCGTTCTAAAGACGGACGATGACCTAACTGGGCGGATAACTGATCACGGGTTTTAATCAGGCGCACATAGACGGTAATCACACCCTCTTCTTGGTTGGCAGCGTTGTCGCGTAAATCAACTAACCTCAGATAACGCTGAACTTTTTGGGCTTCTGATACTTCTTCATCTCGCCCTAATAGACGAACCCGACCGATTTCTTGGAGATACAGTCGAACCAAATCCGTTGTCCGACAATTAGCGGATTTCTGGAGTTTAGCATCACTGGCATCCTCTATATCCAGATCAATTAAATCATCCACATCAGAATCAAGATGAGTATTCATAAGATCTTCAGGTTCAGAATAGCCCTCAAAAGGCTGGTTAGAGTTATTGTCGGCATAGATTTTAGTGGCTGGCATAGTTTCTATCTCAGTTGCTCTGGATAATAAGAGGCTGCACTTACGGGGATTAGCTAACCCATGGGATGCCCACTGTAGGATGACGAACTATCAAGGTTCTCAGTTCCCTTATATAACTTATACTGCCCTGGAATCCATTGTTTTAGGTCAAGCCTAGAGAACAATTTAATTATGGGCATTTACAAGCAGAAGGAGTAAGATTAGGTTAGCAATATTTGTTTTTTACTACCTTGTTAGTTAGTATAGGAATAAGTAGGCAATTTAAAAGTGATTCCGGTCAAACCCCTGATTAATTGTCATCACCTCTTACAGTCGCTTCAGATCACTACAGAGAAACTTCACCTCTTTCGTTATAAAACTTAATCAGGTTTTGGGTGTTAACAGTTAACAGTTAACCGTTAACTGTTGGCTGTTGACTGTTGACTGTTGACGGTTGACGGTTGACGTAGTACTATTCTTCTCCCCCTGCTCCCCCTGCCTCCCCACATCCAATGTAACATTCAGTCTTTAAGAGTGGCAGATTAACGGCTTCTCAGAGGTGGCAATTTCTGGTAGTTTTAACTATGAACCGCTAAACAGGATTCGGTGAGCCTGTAAGCAGTATTTTTACTTACTGCCAAGTCAAGTTGGGAGAAAAAAATGTTAACAATTCTGTTTCAAGTTGTCCTTGCGGCACTGGTAATTTTATCTTTTCTGATGGTGGTGGGCGTTCCGTTTGCCTATGCCACCCCCCAATACTGGAGCCAATCTAAGCCTTTGCTTTATGTGGGTTCTGGTCTTTGGTTCGCATTGGTAATTTTAGTGGGTGTATTAAACTACTTAGTGGTTTAATTAACAGGGGGAATTAAGGGTTAGACGGTTTGGGACAATTACCCTAAGCTGTTTAACCTGAGATTCCCCATAGGTTGATTCTCAAATTATGTATTAGTTAACAAAAGTTAACAAAAAAGGATCGGATAACAAGAATGGCGGTTTTTGAGGGAAATTTTACCCAAACGGAATCCTTAAGGTTGGCGATAGTGATTGGTCGGTTTAATGACTTGATCACAACCAAACTGTTAGAAGGATGTCAAGATTGTTTAAAACGACATGGGATTGATCCTGATCCCCAGGGAACACAGGTCGATTATGTTTGGGTTCCAGGGAGTTTTGAGATTCCCTTGGTCGCTCATCAGTTAGCGTTAACCCGTCGTTATGATGCGATTATTTGTTTAGGGGCTGTGATTCGGGGACAAACTCCCCATTTTGATTATGTCTCGGCGGAAGTCTCGAAAGGGATTGCAGCAACGGCGTTTCAAACGGGTGTTCCGGTGATTTTTGGGGTGCTGACCACCGACACGATGCAGCAAGCCTTAGAACGAGCCGGAATTAAGGCAAATCACGGTTGGAACTATGCGATGGATGCGATTGAGATGGCAAATTTAATGCGTCAAATCAAGCAAAGTGCTACAACTCCCCATACAACGGTAGATTCTAAGGCGATTTTGTCTGCCAGTGTTAGTCCAGCTTTGACAGGGGAAACCGTAAAACAGCAGCCAGAAACCCGTTAAATCCTTGAATTATAAAAATTTTGGGAAAAGGGGTTGACAAATCTCAAGATTTTTGGAATTATAGATAAGGTGAACGAGTTGCGGGTGTAGCTCAGTGGTAGAGCGTCACCTTGCCAAGGTGAATGTCGCGCGTTCGAATCGCGTCACCCGCTTAAAAATTTTATAGTTGGCGCTTTAGTGCCATTAGAACTCCTCAGATTAGCTCCATCAAGTTAACTGAGGAGTTTCTCATGACTGTTCAAAAAACCTGGTTTTTTGTTTTCAGGGGTTTCAATAAACTCTACATAAGGTATCAGAGAAACCCGATTTCTAGGTAATATTAGAAAACGCGATTTTCTATACATGGCTACGCTACGCATAGCGTAGCTGCGTAAGTCCTGATAATATGACCCTCAATAATCTCATTAGAGCGATCGCATACTTCAATCCGGCATCGGAAAGGCAAAGGGATCACCCTTATTGGTGGTTTCCAAAATTAATTATTGCTGCGGACGAATGATTCTAATTAACTTACCTCATTTCTGCGAATAGCTGCCTCAATTTCTTCTGAATGAGTATCAGCATAAGTCCAAGCATTGACTAAATCCTCTGCTTTCAAGTGAGGGAAATCTTGTAAAATTCGAGCATCAGAAGCACCATTAAGACGATAATTGATCAATGACCAAACGGGGATACGAGTGTTAACAATTCTAGCATCGCCACCGCATACCCCAGGAGTTTGTTCAATTCCTTGCCAAACATTACTTAAACTTTGAACGAGCAATTGAATCGCCTGTGCTTTTTCTGTTAGACTTAATGCTAGAAGTTGAGGTTCTAAGTCTTTTAGTGTCATGTTACTGCCTCCTTTTTAATCATCAACAGCAATGTTTCTCTAATTATAATAGATAACGCTAAAGCTCAACACCAAATTTTATTTTTTGATGAACAACCGAGTTGATATTGTTCTGTATAATAATAGGATAATCCCCGTTGCCAAAGATAGGGTTTAATTGTAGGATCTAATTGTTCAGCATGATCAAAATCTTGAATAGATTCAGCGATTTTCGCTAATTTAAAATAAACCATTCCCCTTTGAATATACCCTTTAACAGCATTGGGATGGGAATGAATAAAATTACTCCAGGATGTGAGTTGTTGTTCTAAGGATATGAACATATTTGATCAGAATTTGAGATGGTCATAAACAATAATATAATAATAAAGAAGGGCTGGCTGATAATCGGGCGTTATCAACCTAAGTATGGAAGAGCCTACTGGGTTTCTCGGAGTCTAACAGATGTCCGCATCCGGAATCAGAATCAAACGATAGAAGAAAGGACTCAGATAGGTGGTACTGAGGCGGGGTATAAATTATGGAACTGAATCCGGTAACAGGTTTTGGTGTGACAGCACCGACAACAACAGAGGTGTCTCCCGAAAGTTTACGTTCTCTTGTGCGTCAAATTGAAGCGGAATTATATTGTAGTGAAGTTTATAATATTGCCCTAAAAAGCTTACAAAAAATGCTAGGACAAGCGGCAAGTAAAGCCGAAATTGTCATTAAAGCTGTAGGACGGGAAGCAATTCAACAAGCTTTAAAACAAATTGCGAGACAACAAACCGCAATTATTTGTACAACAGAATCCTCATCCCATCATGATTCTATTTCTGTAACGGCTATTCCCTCAGACTCTTTCCCTGCTCCAGCAATCAAAGATATTCCTAAAAAAACCGAACCTTCCTCTCCAAAAGTTCAAATATCTGTTGTTTCTCCCCTTGGGTTTATTGCGGGATATCAAACCCCGACTACAACTTCTGAATCTCAACCTGTTTCTTCTTCAAAACCTCAAGAACAAACCTCGACTGCATCGAATCACACCTCCCAAGGTAAGCCGAAACATCAACGTTTGAATCAAGCTGAAATTAATCAGCAAATTCATCAAAAGCAAAAAATTTATTTACGAGAAATTGGGGAAGAATTGCGGAAAGCGAGAGAATCCTATCACCTGAGTTTACAACAACTGCACTATTTTACTTTAGTTCCGCTTCATCATTTAGAAGCTTTGGAACAGGGGGAAATTGAGCGTTTACCAGAAGATATTTATATTCGAGGGTTTATTTGTCGGGCGGCGAATGCTTTGGGATTAGAAGGAGGACAACTGGCAGCGTCTTTTCCTTGTTTGGAATTTAACGGACAGATGGGACAATATGGTTCTAAAGTTGATATAGATTCAGAATTTTATCTGAATTCAGTGCATTTATATTTAGGTTATGTGGCTATTTTAGCAAGTTCTATGGGGGGTATTGCTTGGTTGTCTCAACAAAGTGTTCCTGATGTGACGCTTCCCCCCGATGTTCAGAATTTATTAGAACATAAAACACCTCAATCCCATCGTCAAGAAGCACCAACACCGATACCAGGGAGACAATCAGAAGCGAATAAAATTCAGATTGGCTTAGATTTTTCTCCTCCTGAAATGATGAATGGTGCGATGGCTTAGTTCTTCCTAATTTTACCCTAGATTTTTTCAAAAATCACGGATAAATTATTAGCGGGCATGGGTATAACTTTCCCTAACCGGAAATTTTCTAATTCCGCAATTGCAACAACGTCTTCTAAATTTCTCACTCCCCATTCTGGGTTAGATGAACGTAAAGAACTATCAGCAGATCACCCTTCTTAATTTACCATTGTGGATAAAATTCGACATCTTTCTCAATCTAAATATCAATAAATGTAAAGCACTATTTACAAAACTTCATTAAGAAAAGCGAATTCTTTCTCATCCCTGATTCAAGAATAGGTACATCTTCCGATATAATTCCCATCATGTTCAGGGAAATAAAAATGGACGACAGAGACAAAATATTAACTCAACTCGCCGAGGAACGGTGGCGAGTATCTTTGGCTTTAACATTAGCCATGATGTTTATTTACTTCGGATTTATCTTATTAGTGGCTTTCAATAAGTCCTTAATGGGGTCTTTAATTATGCCCGGTTTAAGTTGGGGCATTTTGTTAGGAGCCTTAGTGATTATTTCAGCCTGGGTATTAATTTATATCTACGTTCGCTGGACTAATAACTATTACGATCGCAAAATTGAAGACATCATTAAGGATTAAGTCATGTCAACTGCTCTTGGACAATTTAACCCCGTCGCTATTGTATTTTTCCTGCTGTTTGTTGTTGCTTCTTTAGGGATTACTTATTGGGCTTCCTCCCATACAAAAAGCACCGCCCAATTTTACACCGCCGGAGGACAAATTAGTGGATTTCAAAATGGTTTAGCCCTCGCTGGCGATTTTATGAGCGCCGCGAGTTTTTTAGGAATAGCAGGTTTAGTCGCCCTGAATGGTTTTGATGGATTAATTTACTCCATTGGCTTTTTAGTCGGGTGGCCGATTGTGATGTTTTTAATTGCTGAACCCCTGCGAAATTTAGGCACATATACCTTTTCCGATGTAGTTGCCTATCGGATGCGTCAAACCCCAGTCAGAATTGCATCAGCTATTGGCACTTTATCAGTAGTTAGTTTTTACTTAATTGCCCAAATGGTCGGGGCAGGTAATTTAATTAAATTACTGTTTGGCATGGAATACGAATTAGCTGTGGTGATTGTCGGCTGTGTCATGTTAGCTTATGTCATTTTTGGTGGCATGATGGCAACAACATGGGTACAAATTATCAAGGCTTTTTTGTTATTGGGGGGTGCGATATTATTAACCGTTTTGGTATTATCAAAATTTGGCTTTAATCCCTTCAATTTATTTGCCGCCGCCGCCCAAAAACATGGGCCGGAAGTGTTAGCTCCAGGGAAACAAGTTGCTAATCCTTTAGATGCGATTTCTTTAGGGATGTCTTTAATGTTTGGGACGGCAGGACTACCGCATATTTTAATGCGTTTCTATACCGTACCCGATGCCAGAGCCGCGCGTAAATCAGTGATGTATGCCAGTTGGTTTATTGGCTTCTTTTATGTGCTAACTTTTATTCTCGGTTTTGGGGCGATGACCTTATTAGATCGAGTGCGGATTCAAAGCATTGATAAAGGGGGAAATATGGCAGCCCCGATGTTAGCAGAAGCCTTGGGAGGTAACGTTTTATTAGGGTTTATTGCGGCGGTTTCTTTTGCCACCATTTTAGCAGTTGTAGCGGGATTAACCCTTTCTGGCGCTGCGGCTTTATCCCATGATTTATGGGTGAATGTGGTGCGCGGAGGTTCTGCGGATGAAACCGAACAATTGAAAGTTGCCCGGGGTGCAACGATGTTTTTAGGAGCTTTAGCAATTGTTTTGGGAATTGTTTTTAAAGGACAAAATGTTGCCTATATGGTGGGTTTAGCCTTTGCCATTGCAGCCAGTGGCAATTTCCCCGCTTTATTGATGTCAATTTTATGGCGACGGTTTACTACTAATGGTGCGGTTGCGAGTATGGTGACAGGAACACTGGTTTCTTTGTTTTTGATTTATTTGTCTCCCACGATTCAAATTGATTTACTAAAACATACAGAAGCAATTTTTCCGCTTAAAAATCCGGGTTTAATCACAATTCCGTTATCGTTTGCAGTGGGAATTATTGTTTCTTTACTGAAAAGCGATCGCCAAGCTTATGCCAAATTTGCAGAAGTTGAGCAATTGATTCATATTAGCGATTTACAATTTCCCTCTACCTTACCTGCCAAGGATATTGATGTAGAATTGTAAAAAACAACGATTGAGAAAAAGTTAGTAATTGCCTTTTTATAGGGATTGATAAAACGGCAATTACTTTTTGATATAGCAAAGAACAGGGAACAGGGAACACCGCAGGAAAAGAGTTCTCTGTTTAACGTGAGTTCGATGGGTTGCGATCGCATAACGATTTGGTAAAGATGAGGAATGGGGAATAATATATAATAGATCACTATTAGTCAAGTTACTTGTAAAATATAATTATGCAAATTACCAGTATCAGAATCAAAAACTATCGAGTTTTTGAGAATTTGGAAGTAGAGAATATCCCCCCTTTTTGTGTGTTAATTGGTGCTAATGGTACCGGGAAATCAACTCTGTTTGATATTTTTGGTTTTTTGCAAGATGCTTTAAAAAATAACATTCGTCAAGCTCTCCAAATTCGAGGCGGTTACAGAGAAGTTGTTACTAGAGGCAAAGAAGAAGAAGATATAGAAATAGAGCTACAATTTCGGATGGATATTTTAGGTAAAAAACGACTTGTTACTTATATATTGATTATTGGACAAGAAAATCGAAAACCCGTGATTAAAAGAGAAATATTGCGTTATAAACGCGGTGAATATGGCTCTCCCTATCACTTCCTTGATTTTACTAAAGGTAAAGGTTATGCGATCACCAATGAAGAAAATTTTAGTCAACCAGATGAAGAATTACAAAGAGAAGAACAACAACTAGAATCCAATGATATTTTAGCAATTAAAGGATTAGGACAATTTCAACGTTTTAAAGCCGCTACTGCTTTCCGCTCCCTGATCGAAAATTGGCACGTTTCCGACTTTCATATTAGCGACGCAAGGGGCAGTAAAGACGCACTTTATGCTGAACATCTTTCTCCCACTGGGGATAATATAGCAATCGTTGCACAATATTTATATCGAGAACATCCTGAGATTTTCCAAACCATATTAACTAGAATAAAAGAAAGAGTTCCCGGTATTTCTACAGTAGAAGCAAAAGACACAGAAGACGGGCGATTAATTTTAAAATTTCAAGATGAAGCATTTAAAGATCCATTTATTGATCGTTATGTATCTGATGGCACAATGAAAATGTTTGCCTATTTAATTTTGCTTTTTGATCCTAAACCTCACCCTTTACTTTGCGTTGAAGAACCAGAAAACCAGTTATATCCCACTCTTTTAACCGAACTTGCTGAAGAATTTGCGAGTTATGCGAATAGAGGAGGACAAGTTTTTGTTTCTACCCATTCCCCTGACTTTTTAAATGCGGTTCCTTTAGACAGTATATTTTGGCTAATCAAAGAAAAAGGGATCACTAAAATGTCTAAAGCCTCAGATCACGAAATCCTCAGAAAATTAGTGGAAGAAGGAGATTTACCTGGCTATTTATGGAATCAAGGTTGGTTTAAAGGAGTTGCACCTGCATGAATTATAACTTAATTTTTTTATTAGAAGAACCTTCTATGAAAAATGTTTTAGAAGAAATCTTACCAAAAATCATTCCTGAGCAATCCTTTATTTGTATTGCTCATCAAGGTAAACAAGACTTAGCTAAATCTATTCCTATTAAAATTAGAGCTTTCAAAACAAGCCCCCATACTCAATTTATCATAGTTCATGATCAAGATTCTCATGATTGCCAAAAACTTAAGGCTGAATTATTACAAATTTGTCAAACTGCTGGACAAAATAACCCAATGATTAGGATTATTTGTCATGAACTAGAATCGTGGTTTTTAGGCGATTTAGTGGCGGTAGAAAAAGCCTATAATCTTAAACCTAATACTTTGAGTAGGCATCAAAATAAAAAAAAATACCGTAACCCTGATCAACTTAACTCTGCTAAACAGGAACTCAAAAATTTAGTCCAAGAATATTATCCAGCTACTCACTCGAAAAAAATCGCTCCTTATCTATCTCTAACCGATAATAAATCTAAAAGTTTTAAAGTTTTTATTCAAGGCATACAAAATGTGATCAAAAACCTAAATTATTAGATCGCAAAAAAGTATGTGATCGAGTTGTGACAACTGCTATAGAGCGATCCTGTCTAGCGTCCTAACTGTCTTGGCGGTTGCTATCCCATTGAGGATGAGACTCTACAAAAGCCGTCACAATATCTGCGGGAACAGGTTTGAGGAAGAAATAACCTTGAGCATATTCACACCCCAGGAAACGCAATTGTGCTAGTTGATAAGCTGTTTCTACCCCTTCAGCAATGACATCTTTATTTAACGCATGAGCTAACCGAATAATTGTGCGGACAATGGCTAAATTTTCTCCCGCTTCATCCGCTTCTATTTTTCCGACAAAAGAGCGATCAATTTTAATTGTATCAATGGGAAATCGGGGTAAATAACTTAAGGAAGAAAACCCCGTCCCAAAATCATCAATACTTAATTTTAACCCCAATACTTTTAACCGTTTTAACAGATGAATCGTAGCCTCCACATCATCCATTAACACACTTTCTGTAATTTCCAATCTTAACCCATTGGGGTCAATCTCTGAGACTTGAATAATCTCTTGAATTTGTTCAATTAAATCCGGTTGAAAAAACTGTCTAGCAGATAAATTAACCCCTAAAATTAATTCAGGTTGCCAAAAAAATTTTTCTTGCCAAATCTTTAATTGATCACAAGCTTCTTGAATTGCCCATTTGCCAATAGGTACAATTAATCCCGTCTCTTTAGCAACGGCGAGAAATACATCAGGAGTAACTATCCCTTCCTCTGGATGTTGCCAACGAATTAGGGCTTCAAACCCGGAAATTTTACCAGAATTTAATGCAATCACAGGTTGATAATATAACACAAATTCTTGACGTTCTAAGGCCAATCTTAAACTGGTTTCTAACTCCAACTGTTCAATGCCATTAACGTGCATGGTCTGTTCAAAAACCTCCATCATGCCCTTTCCTAAGCTTCGGGCGCGATACATGGCAGTATGGGCATTTCTTAATAGATAATCTGCCCTATTTTCGGCGGTTTCACTCTGGGCAATTCCTATACTTAAACCCATGAAAATATTATGATTATTTAAGTTAAAAGGAGAAAGGAGAGATTTTTGAATTCTTTCCGCAACAAAACTAGCATTTTGATCGGGTTTTAAATGTTCAATTAAAATAGCAAATTCATCACCTCCTAACCTAGCAATAATATCCTGATTTCTTAAACAGTTTTTGATTCTCTGGATAATTTCAATTAACAGTTGATTTCCGGCTTCATATCCTAAACTATCGTTAATTCGCTTAAATCGATCAATATTTAAAAAAAGGACTGCACATTGAGATTGATGCCGTTTCGTTTTTGCAATTGCCCATCCCACTCGCTCTAAAAATAAGGTGCGGTTAGGTAGTCCTGTTAGGGAATCATGCAAAGAATTGTGAACTTGTTTATAAGCAATGACTCCAATTCCAGCTAAAAACAATGAAAAAATAGGAGCAATAATCGGAACCCAAGTGTTTAATAAAAAAAGTCCATAGCTGGTTGCCAATAGACTCAAAAGTCCTCCCATTAAAGCAAATCCTTGTTTGAGAGGATGGGTAATACGCCACATTAATATTCCTCCCACCATTGCCCAAGTTCCAATCCATGCTATTTCTAAAGATTGAGGCAGGAACCAAAATAAATTTGAAGCCGGGGCTGGAAATTGAGAAAAGAGAAGAGGGGGGGATTTTTGAGATTGATGAATTAGGGTAGAATTAATAATCATGCTCACCATTTGAGCATGAATAAGTACCCCAGGCATTTTAAAATCATCCCCGGCTTTAATACTATAAGGCGTTAAAAAAGCGTCGGGAATACTAGGGGCTGTTGTGCCAATTAAAATGACTTTATTTTTAATCCAATCTGGTTTAACTTGATTCGATAAAACCTCTCCTATACTCACCGTGCGGGCAATTTCTGGAGTGCGATAATTCAGTAAAATTTGATAGCCTCGATTATCAATATTAGCATAGCCCCCATCTCCCGAATTTAAGGGAAAAAATATCGTTTTTCCCAATTCCATATATTGAGGATAACGGCTATTGTTTTTAGGTTCAATTCCCTGGTTTTTTAAGTAAGTTAAAGCTAGTTGTAGAGAAAAGGCAAAAACCGTTTGATGATCTTGACCACTAGCAAACAATAATTGCCGACGAACAACCCCATCGAAGTCTAAGACTAAATCATTAAATCCGATGCGTTCATAAGAAATCCCTGGAGGAGGAGGAACACTCGGATTTTTAGGATTTCCGATTTTCGTAATCACAATGACATTATCGGCTTTTAACTGCTTTAATAATTCTGCACCTCCGGGTTCTTGTGGCAAATCCCGATATAAATCTAACCCAATAGCATTGGGTTGATGTTGTTGGAGTTTAGCAAAAACTTGTGCTAAAACTTGATCGGTAAGCGGCCATTGTTTTTGAGATTGGATATCCGCTTCAGTAATAGCAACGATTAATAAGTTAGGGTCGGGTTGGGGAATTGGTCGTAAACAAACCAAGGCATCAAACATTCGTAACTCTAACGCTTCTAACCCCCCTAATTTTTGACATCCGACCACAAATAGGGTGACAATTAAACTGGTTAATAAACCCGGAGATAATCGGACTGAGGCAGGTAAAACATTCCCTTTGCCGCCTGACATCAGTAGCAATGCGCCAGAGTACGACTTTACCCAAGATTTGAGAAAATGGAGTTTTCGAGGAAACATGAATTCAAGGTAAAATGCGATCCAGGGAACAGTTTTAAGTAAATTCCCCTTCTGGGTATAATTTACGGGCGATCTTTTCTGTGACTGGAAATTCTGGGTCAGGTGTTTTATAAAAAAAGCTCATCCTTTACGGACGACACCCTGATTTCTCTCTATTTTAATTTCCTTCGGGACGAATTCTCAATTTTGTAGTTGCATTTAAGGCTAATCCGTGCTGGTTTCACCAACCCCGCCCTAAAAGTGCGGGGATTGTCTAAACCAATTTAGACAACGAAAGAGGTGAATACCGTATTGAGATACAGCTTAGTACACACTTCCGAATACTTTCCTAGTTCGGATTATCTGTAAGCCTGATTGGTAAAGGCGTTGGGTCAAGCCAAGACATCTTAGCTGTGTTGCGGGAAGGGACTTAAACATTTATGGGTTATACCAAAATGCGAATACCCGTAGTAGATCAAAACAACAAACCGTTGATGCCAACCACACCAGCGAGAGCCAGGAAGTGGATTGAGTCGGGAAAAGCAAAAAAAGGTTGGTCAGATTGTGGACAATTTTATGTTCAACTAACAGTCGAACCATCTGGACGAGCAACCCAAAATATTGTTATTGGGATTGACCCTGGTAAGCTTTATTCTGGGATTGGTGTTCAATCAGCTAGGTTCACGCTGTACACTGCTCATCTGATTCTGCCATTTAAGCTAGTGCGTGAGCGCATGGACGCAAGGCGATTAATGCGTCGAAATCGTAGAGGAAGAAGAATCAACCGGAAGCTTGAGTTCTCAAAACGCACCCATCGCCAAAAACGCTTTAATAATCGTCGCCAAGGAAAACTTGCCCCATCAATTCGTGCTAATCGCCAATTGGAATTGAGAATAGTTTCTGAATTATTCAAAATTTACCCAGTTGCAGAAATTAGATATGAGTATGTCAAAGCCGATGTTGACTTAACCAGTGGACGTAAACAAGCGAAATCCGGTAAAGGCTTCTCACCTGTAATGGTGGGACAAAAATGGATGTTAAGCCAACTAGAAAAGTTAGCTCCCGTAGTTAAGATTGAAGGTTATCAAACCGCATCAACTCGTAAATATTTGGGGCTAACCAAGAACAAAGCAGACAAATCTAAGCCGGAATTTAACACTCATGCAGTTGATGGTGTAGCTATTGCAGCAACAGCTTTTGTTGAGTATCGCCAATATCACACAGCAAAAATTGATGGTGCTAATTGGCATGGTGATGTTGTCATTACAACTGCTGAATTCCGAGTGATTCGCAGACCTCCTTTTTCTCGTCGCCAACTTCACTTAATGCTCCCAGCAAAAGGCGGAGTGCGTCGTAAGTACGGAGGTTCTACAACTCGTCATCGATTCCGTAAGGGGGACTTGGTTAAATCTCCCAAGGGTGTTGGTTATGTGTCAGGAGACACCGAAAGACAAGTATCTGTCAGCGATGCTAACTGGAAACGGTTAGGGCAGATTACTTCTAGTAAAGTACAGTTAATTCGTCGTTCTAACGGGTTGATTGTTACTTAGAAGATTGTGTAAAGCCGTCCTTCGCTTCGCTAAAGGACGGGGTTTCAAACCCAAAATTTTCGATGACTAATTCACTTCCGATTCCTATAATTGTTAATGGTGCTGGGGGAAAAATGGGCCGCGAGGTGATTAAAGCGGTGGCTAGTTCCCCCGATATGACGTTGTTGGGGGCAATTGATCACAACCCCGCCTATCTGGAACAAGATGCCGGAACTCTGGCCGGAATTGAACCCTTGGAAGTTCCGATTATGAATGATCGTGAAGGACTGTTAGCGATGGCAGCCCAGGAAAAACAGCCCGGTGTTATGGTCGATTTTACCCATCCTGATTCTGTTTATGATAATATTCGGGCAGCGATCGCCTATGGGGTGCGTCCGGTTGTCGGAACAACAGGGTTAAGTCCGGCACAAATTCAAGAGTTAGCGGAATTTGCCGATAAAGCCAGTATGGGGTGTTTGCTGATTCCCAACTTTTCGATTGGCATGGTGTTATTACAACAGGCGGCAATTGCAGCGTCTCGCTATTTTGATCACGTTGAAATTATTGAATTGCATCATAATCAAAAAGCTGATGCTCCCAGTGGAACGGCGGTACAAACAGCACAATTATTAGCAGAATTAGGGAAAACCTATAATGTTCCCTTAGTTAAAGAAACGGAAAAATTAACCGGAGCCAGGGGAGCCGAAGCTGGAGAAGGAATTCGGATTCATAGTATTCGTTTACCGGGGTTAATTGCTCATCAAGAGGTAATATTTGGGGCTGCGGGTCAAATTTATACCCTGCGTCATGATACTAGCGATCGCTCTTGTTATATGCCCGGAGTTCTGCTTGCTATTCGCAAAGTCTTACCCCTCAAAACTTTGGTTTATGGATTGGAAAAAATCTTATAATATCTGAAGTGCTTCTTGTAGCTGTGTTGACAACGGTAAAGCTTAATTTAACCACAAAGACACAAAGACACAAAAAAGTTGTCAACACTAACCTGCTCATTACTATAACTTTAGTTATTCCTTTAAAATCCTATTTACTGAAGAACTAAAAATGCTTGTTCCCATAACTCGTCAAATTTTTGAAAACTTAATTCCCGCCGTTGCGACGGGTGAACAGTACAAATATTGTTGGGGAAAACCCAGGGATTTTTTAAAGCGTCTATTAGTCTCTGCGGTTTGTTTAGCGATTTGGATTTTTCTGGAATATACTGTTCAAGGAGATACCCTGAGAATCCTAATATTAATCGCCGGAATTAGCTCCTCTTTATATTGGTTATGGATGCCTGTTTGGGAAGCTAGTTGGCGCAATGCTAAATATCGAAAATATCCCTATGCTGGATTTTTACAGGGAGAAATTCTCGATTTTTATATTAGTGAAGCGGTAACAGAACAACAGGAATCTGTAAATAAACGGGGAGAACTGATTATTATTGAAAATTTAGAACGAAGAATTAATCTGGAAGTTGGAGATGCAACGGGATTTACCACCTTAATTCAAGCGCCATTAAATCGCAATCATAAACGGTTACGTCGGGGTCAAGTTGCTCAAATGATTGTTATGTCTTATTTAGATGATTTAAGCGAAATTAATGAAGTTTCCGATATCTATATTCCCAGTCAAAATCTTTGGGTGAGTGACTATCCTTATGTCCGTCGAGATATTTTTAGAGAAATAAGTCATCGTTTCCAGTCCCGTCGTTCCTCAAAAAAAGCACCCCGCTCTGCCAAAACTTCTGCTATTGAACGTTATGATCCCATGAACCGTTATCATCAAGTTTATGATGACCCAGAACCTTAATTTCTGTTATCTTAATATAGGATAGGAAGCAGAATTATCAATACTACGGGTAGGAATAGAAAAAATAATCTCTTAACTGCTGAAATTATAAGATAATCTAATATTTCTAATCGATAAATTTTAAAGTTTAAAACAATAGGGCTTTTACAATTCTTCATAAACCCCAAATTAATGAGAATAATTTCTATTAACCGGACGACTTGACAAGGCTTTTAGCGAATGTTAGGATTTTCATAGATAAGCTAAAGTTGCCTGTTTTATAACTTCATCCCAAATCAAAAGCTGTAAAGCCATAAAACTCTTAAAAATCAACCCTAGTCTTTAAAAATAACCCCCAATAAACCTCTCTAGTGAACTTTCTGAATTCCCCCCTTTCTGAAACCCCTTGACAAAAACCCCAAAATATGATAGCGACATCAGCAGGTTAGTCTGTACAACCTCTTTGTGTCTTTGTGTCTTTGTGGTTAAATGAGTTGATTAATTCCCATTCCCTTCTCGACCATAGGCTTGCCAAGCCAGATCTACCAAGGCATCAACTAAAGCAACCGCCACAACAGCACTGCCTTTGCGTCCGTCAATGCGGACATGGGGAACCATCGAATCATTTAAACGGGACTTTGCCACATCAGCCCCGACAAAACCCGAAGGGGTTGCAACCACCAAAGCGGGTTTAATTTCATCCGCTTCTATTAAATCGACAATCGCAGAAAGGGCGGTTTGTTCCTGACCAATGACAAAAATTGCTTCTGGATAGCGCTTGGCTAAGGTTTCAATCCCCCAAGCCGAGCGTGTTCTTTCCCGTTGGGGTCGCGTTACCGCCTCCATTGAACAATAAACCGGATTAGCAAAAGTCGAAAGAATGCGGGGAGTAATCCCCACCTGTACCATAGGCACATCCACCACAATCGTTGTCCGGGCAGCTAAGGCCGCCGCCCCACCTTGTAAAGCTTGGTCAGAAAACCGAACTAAACTCTTATATTCAAAATCCGCCGTCGCATAAATAACCCGACGAACAATTTCATATTCGGCTGGCGAAAAGACATGATCGCCAATTTCATCATCAATAATTCCTAAACTCTGGGCATCCGTAATATGCCATTCCATTGTGACTTGCCGATTGTTAGCGTCTTCAGTTCTGGGGCTAAGAATGGTTAACTTAGCACAGCCAGATTACAACTTATCCAGTGTATCAGGTTGTTGTCGTTATGACGAGAAATCAGGGTTCGGAATGCGGAGGATAAATTATTTCCCCCTGCTTCCCCTGCTTCCCCTGCTGCCCCTGCGGCCCCGGCT
>CAITND010000146.1 GCA_903893625.1 uncultured Oscillatoriales cyanobacterium | reverse complement strand
ATCTATTTTCTGATTTTCCGTCGCTAAATACTCTTTTAAATTGACACCATTTATTGGCTCTAACCTTTTGGCTAGAAGGCAGCCAGACTCCATGATTACTTCTAATTGATACAATGTAAGGTAGATTATATTTATCCAATATTTTCAGAAACTGGCTACTTTCACCATATAAACTATCAGCTAATACTAGCTCAATTTGAAAACCGTAATCAATTAATTCGGTAATAATTTATTTCCTCAGCCAAATCAATTTTAGTTTGATATTTATCTGATGGTTTTAATGTACCTTTGGGTTTAAATACTTGAAAACTCAAGGGAAAAGTTATATTTTTATAGATTCCATACGCATTCACTGAAACTATTCCATTATCTACTTTACCTACACTTCCCAAATATTGTCTAGCTACATAGTCAGTCTTTTTTCCTTTTTTTCGATCCCACCGTGCCAGGTATCGGAAAGCCCCGAATTAACAAGGATTGTAGGTCAATTCATTGATGCAAATCGTGCGCCTTGGCAAGTGGAAAAAAGACTTTTGACACTTTCTGAGGTGAGTGTAATCATAGCATCTTCTTTTAGACCTCAAAAACCTGTTTAGCTGTCAACATTAATTCGGGAAAAAGTAAAGACTTGATTTCCTGTTCACCTGTAAATTCTGTAACTTCATAAAAACCAGAAACTAATAATAGAACCGATATTTTTGCGGTTTCTGGGTCAATAATCCAATATTCAGGAATTTCTCTAACCGCATATTCAGAACGCTTATAACGGTAATCATCATCAGAATTACCCGGACTAACAATTTCTACCGCTAAAAGGGGAGGTGCTTCCAAAACGGCGGCGGACATTTTTCTAATTTCTTGACATTGATTTTCTGATAAAATGACTAAATCAGGAATCCTTGATTTGTTTTTTGCCGTTCTTACTCCTACTGTACCGGGCATGACTTTCCACTGTTGTTTAAATTTACCGATTTCTTGTTCTAAAATCATAAAGATAAAATGTAAGATCAAAGCGTGAAAACCACTAGCAGTAGGCATAAGTTGTAATTTTCCATTCACTAATTCATATTTGTTATCAGTGCCATCGTCATAAGCTAGATATTCTTCAAAGGAATAAGTTTTAGTTAGTAACTGAACCATTTCTGATTTACTCCTATGGTGATTTTAAGGTAAATGTGATCGGTTAATAGGCAAAATAATTAAAATGGAGGTAAGTTTAAAATAAATTCTGGTAAGACATTTTCCCCTGATAAAGTTGTGGGTAATGGGACAATTTCAAGGGTTTGATTAGGACGATAAATTTCTACTTGTTGTGTCTGGGGATTAATTAACCAACCTAAGCGCAAACCACTGTTAAGATATTCCTGCATTTTTGATTGAAGTTGGGTTAGGGAGTCAGTACGAGAGCGTAATTCAATCACAAAATCAGGACATAAGGGGGGGAATTTTTCTTGTTCTTCTGCTGTTAGTAATTCCCAACTTTCCTTAGCAACCCAAGCCACATCAGGAGAGCGATCGCCACCATTAGGTAAGCGAAATATAGTAGAAGAACTAAAAACTTTTCCGAGTTGAGTTTGACGATTCCAAAACCAAAGTTCACCGTTTAAATCTGATTCTCGATTACCACTGACCCCACCAACGGGGGGCATAATTATTAATTCTCCTTTAGCCGTTCTTTCCAGTTGCCAATTTTCATTATCTTGGCAAAGTTGATAAAATTGATCGTTGCTTAAGGTGACATTTTTGAAACTTAAAATGATTGGTTCTGAAGTAATCATTTTGCCATCCTAATACTAAGGGATACATAATAATAGTTTTTAAGGTGGTATTAAGTCAAGTTGTTTTACTAATTTTTAATGAATATTACCTGTAATTTATATATTATAGCATCTAGTTACCTTGTCGGCAAGAATTGATGATTATAAACTTGGGCTGCGGTAATTTTTGTAACAATTCTTAACCCCATAGTTCGTAAATCTTTAAAACTAAATAACTCAAATTGATTAGATGCGATTCCTTGCGACCCCAAAGAAGTAGAAGAACCGGAACGCTGTTTATTAGGAAAACTAAATATTCCGGGGGCTTATAACTTACTGACAGGAGAAATATTAACAACAGTTGAAACTTCTGGAATTAGACAATTTAATAATATTACTCCTCTCAATAAAACAGAAAACCCAATTAACAGCCCTTTACTAACTTTAAGTAATGTAACTGGCAGCAATAATTTGGACAATTAACCAAGAATTTAACCCAGTTTATGCGCTTGAAGTAAAAGGAGGATTTGCTGCTGATGTTTATGAAATGCTGAACTTAATGTTAGCTGGACAAATTGAACCAGAAAGCAGTGATAATTACGTTGAAAGGGTTAGTATTCCTGGACAAATTACCGATAAAACAATTACACTCTTTTCCGGTCAAGAAGTCCCTGTTATTACTATTACTAACATCAGGGGAATGTACGGTTGGAAAGTGAACGGTTTAATTGATATTATCCTAAACCGGGTTAATATTCCAAATATTTTGACAATAATTTTGGACGATTGCATCGGAAGAAAAACGACCTAAACGAGCAACATTTAAAATAGACATCTGCGTCCATTTTTCCCTGTTTCGATAGGTTTGGCTGACCTGATCTTGACAATCCAGATAGGATTGATAATCAGCAAAAACCATATATTCATCATGATATAATAAGGCATCAATTAACGTTTTAAATAAATTCGGATCGCCTTGGGAAAAATAACCCGATGCAATTTGATCAATACTTTCCCGTAGACTTTCGTTGGTATGATAATAACTCCAAGGATTATACCCTTTGGCTTTTAAAGCTTCAGTTTCGGGTAAACTCAAGCCAAAATTAAAGAAATTTTCGGCTCCAACGGCGTTGCGTAATTCTTCACTGGCTCCATCTACAATTCCCATCGTTAACGCTCCATTAAAGGCGGGTTTCAAAATAGCAATTCCTCCAGCTTTTTTGCCTGCCATTGCTAAATGTTCGGAGACATCGGCGGCGGGATATATATGTTGACTTAAAGTTTGATTAACATTAGGAATAAATACGACTTTTAAGCGATCGCCAATAATAGGATCGGAATTAATTACTTGACCCACCGCATGAATTAATTTAATCATCAATTTCCCCATCACATAACCGGGGGCGGTTTTTCCGGCAAAAATAAAGGTTTGGGGAACATAATCTTGATCGGGATTTTTGCGAATTCGATTATAGAGAGTAATGATTTTTAAAACATTCAAATGTTGACGTTTATATTCTTGAATTCGTTCAATTGAAATATCAAAAATAGAATCAGAATTAACCGTAATTCCACAATTTTGTTGAATATAATCAGCCAGTTTTCGTTTATTTTCCTGCTTAATACTGCGCCAAGCTAAACGAAATTCTACCTGATCCAATTCTGATTCTAAACGATGCAAATCGGCAAAATTTTTAATCCAGCTATTACCAATTTTATGGGTAATTAATTCCGTTAAACGGGGATTAGCTAAAACCAACCAACGCCGAGGAGTAATTCCATTACTAATTGCCTTAAATTTTTCCGGTGTTAATTCATAAAAATCAGGAATAATTGATTGCTTTAAACATTCAGTTTGCCATAGAGAAATACCATTAATAGCATAACTTCCAATACAAGCTAAATGAGTCATCCTAACATATCTTTCTCCGGTTTCATCAATTAAAGATAATCGGGATAATTTGGCAAAATCCCCCGGATATTGATGGCGAACTCCAATCAAAAATCGGTTATTAATTTCATAGATAATTTCTAAGTGACGGGGTAATAAACTTCCTAATAATCCCACCGCCCATTTTTGTTGAACTTCGGGTAACAATGTTGGGTTTAAATAAGTAAAAGTTTTTCGTGTAATTGACCAAGATTTTTCCCATTCTAAGCCATATTCATCTACAAATAATCGCATCAATTCGGCAATAGCGATCGCATTGGGAGTATCATGCAGTTGAATAGAATAGCGCTGATGAAATGTCTCTAAACTCTCTCCAGTTGCTAAATGATTCCGAATCATATCCTGTAGTGAACAGGACACAAAAAAGAATTGTTGTTCTAAACGTAGTTGTTTTTGTTGAATCCTTTCATCATGGGGATATAATACTTTTGTGAGTAATTCAACGAATGGTTTTCCCTGAACTATTCCATAATAATCCCCGATATTAAAATCTTGAGAATTGAAGGAAACAATCGGTTCTGCTTTCCATAATCTTAAGGTATTAACGGTATGACTTTGATAACCGGAAATCGGTGTATGATATGGAACTCCTTTTATCCTCTGCTCAGAAATCCAACGCACCCGATAACGTTCTTGTTGATCATAATAGGCTTCTGTATGACCCCCTAACTGTACCTCCACCGTTGCTTCTGGACGGGCAATTTCCCAGGGATTTCCATAACGCAACCATTTATCAATCCTTTCTACTTGCCAACCTTGGTGAATTTCTTGATCAAAACTACCAAATTCGTAGCGAATTCCATAGGCAATAGCGGGCAGATTTAATGTAGAGAGAGAATCTAATTCATCGACGGGTAATTGGGCAACATTCCCATATCCTAAACTGGGTTCTATTTCTTGATCAATTAAGTCTTGTAAGTTTAAGTTAAAGGCTTCGAGGGATTGTTTTAAAGGTTCCCATAAATTACAATTGATCAGATGATTAGCTAGATGAGATCCCAAGGAATATTCGCTAGAAAAATAGCAAATCTGTTTAACTTTATTTTGGGAATAGGTTTGAGTTGTTTTGACCCAAGAGGGCATTAAAAATTGTCGAATAGTATAGGCTAAAGCTTGATATAACTCTTGGGGGGTTGCGGTGGTGGGTAATTGACCTTGAAGATAGAGAAGGTTAGCCGCAAACTCTCGTTGCCAATGGTCTAAAGAGGGTGCAGTTTCATTATTATCAGCCATTAGATCGTTGACAATAGAATCGGGAATTAATGGATTCATATTCGTAAAATTATCACCCGTGAGGGTAGAGATTGTTTAATTAATAAGAACAATACATTATAGAGACGCGCAGTGGCACGTCTCTACGTTTTTTTCCCTAAAGTTTTAGGTGTTTAAACGTTTGCTAAATTGAAGGATACACCCAGTCCGGCAGCCATTTCTTCGGCGGTAATTTGACCATCATTATCTTGATCTAGGGCATCAAATACGGCATCTGTTCCTGACCATTCTTCCCGGGTAATATAGCCATCCCCATCTAAATCATAAGCACGGAAAATATCTTCAGCCGCATGGCTAATTACTTCTTTTCCTTCTAAACGAGCTAGACGTTCAGCTAAGAATTTTTCTAAGGCTTCTAAGGCTTTAGAAAACCCTTTAATACCTTCTTCTAATTTTTCCGAAGCCATGCGATCTTCGCTGTGCATTCGGTTAAAGGTATCTTGATCTAGGGAGATTTTTTCTATCTCCAAAGTGGCTGCGGTTTCGGGATTTAGTTTGCGAGGTAGGTCGCCAATAGTAGATTGTAATTCTTCTAATAGGGCTGGAGAAATTGTGAGTAAATCACAACCAGCTAACTCGGTAATTTCCCCAATATTACGGAAACTTGCCCCCATCACTTCTGTCTGATAGCCAAATTTTTTATAATAGTTATAAATCTGGGTAACAGATAGAACTCCGGGGTCTTCTTCGGGGGGATAGGAATCTCGTCCGGTGTCTTTTTTGTACCAATCTAAAATCCGGCCGACAAAGGGAGAAATTAAGGTGCCTCCAGCTTCAGCAGCGGCGATGGCTTGATGAAGGCCAAATAATAGGGTTAAATTACAATGAATGCCTTCTTTTTCTAGGACTTCTGCGGCTTTAATTCCTTCCCAAGTGGAGGCAATTTTAATTAAAATCCGATCGCGGGAAATACCAGCCGTTTCATATTGATCGATAATATAACGACCTTTAGCAATGGTGGCCTCCGTATCGTAGGACAACCGAGCATCTACTTCCGTTGACACCCGCCCGGGAATAATAGCTAATATTTTTAATCCAAAAGCAACGGCTAACCTTTCAAAAGCTAAATTTGCCACTTCAGCAGGCGAAGCACTTCCCCCTAACTCCTGACGGGCTTTTTTAATGGTATCGTCCACAATTGCCTCATATTGGGGCATTTGGGCGGCGGCAGTAATTAAGGAGGGGTTTGTGGTTGCATCTCTGGGGGTATACATCTCAATGGCTTGGATATCTCCAGTATCCGCCACCACAACGGTGATTTCCCGTATTTGTTCGAGTAGAGTTTGTCCCATTATTTTCCGTCCTCTATTTAGGTCGCTAACCACAACAAAGTATAGCAAATAATTTAATTAATCAACTGTCTAAATATGCCAGGACTTACGCAAGCAGGCTATATATAGCGTGTCAAAAGTAGGCGATCGCATACCAATGATAATAGCAATCGCCCTCAAAAGTCCTAATTATTTATTTTCCCCCCAATGTTGGGGGCTAGGGGGCTAGATGGCTTGAAATGTATACTGTTTAGAATGCTCAGGTTATGAAGGATTGATCAGCAGTTTTAGAACAGATTTCTCAAGCAGCAATATTTGCCCCCTAAATCCCCCAAACTTGGGGGACTTTAAGAGGTTGTCCTGTTAAAGCGATCTCGTTTGAGTTACGAGCGCGATCGCTAACTCATTAGTACGCTACATATAGCGTAACT
>CAITND010000145.1 GCA_903893625.1 uncultured Oscillatoriales cyanobacterium | reverse complement strand
GATCATTTTAATACATTAACTGATCATTTTAATACATTAACTGATCATTTTAATACATTAACTGATCATTTTAATACATTAACTGATCATTTTAATACATTAACTGATAACTTTAATACATTAACTGATCATTTTAATAGTGTTGGGGGGATGATGGGCGTAGCCCATCCTACATTTGTTGAATGTCAATGGGATTATAAATCTAATAGTCCATATCGCTTTTGTAACTGAAGTAATTTTAATCTCGCTTCCCCAGCATTATCGGCTAAATTTGCAAATTCTAAAAACCGTTTTAACTCTTTTCTTAATAAATTACGTTCAACTTCTAAGGTATTGCGGTCTAAATCAGGAGGTAATACAATCATATCAAATAACGTTGCTCTTTCTTTTCCTGGATGGGGTCTTAAAATTCTTCCCCGTCGCTGAATAAATTGTCGAGGATTACAACTACTGGCTAAAATTACCGCATTTTGAATCGCTGGAATATCTATTCCTTCATCTAAACACCGAATTGCAACTAATCCTTGTAATTCTCCTTGTTCAAATTGTTGACGTAATTTTTCTCGTTCCATTAACGGCGTTTCTGCGGTATAAGTATTAACCCGATAGCCTAATTCTGACCCTAATAATTCAACGGTTGCTTCTAATTGTCGAGGAGAATAATCCTCTAAGGTTTCTATACTTCCATCCCCACAATAAAATAAAGTATGAGTCGTATGTAACCGTGTTTTCATTAACTGACGTAACGCATCTAATTTATTGGTTGCTGATGCAATTAACCGAGATCTTTGAATTAATAAAGCCGTAATTGTTTCGTTATTTTCCCAGTTTTTATCATCCCCCATTAACGCCCAACCAATACGAGTGGTTAACCGATGATAAGCTCGACTTTCTGCTTCCGTTAATTCTACTAAAATGGGATAATATAAATAGCGAACTAATGCGCCTTGACGAATTGCTTCTGCTAGGGTTAATTCCGGTTGTAAAACAGGCCCAAAATAGTTTAAAATAGCATCGGTTCCACTGTCATCAAAATGACGTTCAGGAGTGGCAGAAAGGGCTAATCTTAAGCCAATATTGCGAGGTAAACTTTCCTCTAAACGAGGACTTCCTAAATTATGGGCTTCATCCCCAACCATTAACGTTTTTTCAGGAAAATAACGCAGTTGAGATTGTAAACCCTCGGAAATTAATGTAGAATTAGTGGTAATAACTGTTAAAAAAGGTTGATATCCGACTCTTAATTGATATAATTCTGTTGATAACTGTCGTTGCCAATAGCGCACACTTTCAAAGGCTAAAATCGGGTTTAAATTAAATTTTTCTGCCTCTTTTGCCCATTGCGTCACTAAATGGCGATAGGGACAAACAATAATTAACGCTTGCAAACCTATTTTCTGATATAATTCAGTGGCGATCGCTAAAGCTGTAATGGTTTTACCGCTTCCCGTTGCCATTTTTAACGTTCCTCGCCCCCGATTCGCAAACCAGTTATTTACTGCTTGCTTTTGATAGGGTCGTAGATGCAATGAGGGCGGAATTTGAGGAATACAGTTATCAGTCATCAGTCATCAGTTATCAGTTATCAGTGTAAGAGTTATCAGTTAATGGTGGATTTATTAACTCATGATCTCAAGTCAGAAACTCAATTATTAGAACACCGAAAAAATCAATCCCCAAAACCCAAAACCCATTCGTAATTCGTAATTCGTAATTACCTATTCCCCTTCCCAATCGGGACAAGTTTCTGCTTCAGCCCCCATCGGGTGCATTCCACAAACTAATAAATTACCCCCATAAACCTGTCCGTGATAATGTTGGCATCCTCGACAAGCAGGGTGTTCTGTTTCTGTGGGTTGAATGTATGTGACAAAGGGATCAAAATGTTCGCCTTCGACATCTAAATCCAGATCAAAATAAATATCAATAATAGGTTCAAAGATATCATTGATACATTCATCAAGTTCAGGAAGAATTTTATTTTGTACCTCATCGGTAATTTCTTCCGAGATCTTGGTGAGTTCGCCCAACATTTCGTTAAATTCTTCAGTCACGTCTGTAAAAAACTTCTCCATGTCTGAAACTGCTGTTTCTATTGCTTCTACAATACTTCTTGACCACTCTTCCATGAGACTGATAACCAGTTTTCTGAATAAATTTTATAAAATATAGCAAAAAATAGCTACACTATCTTCCTATTATAGCGCGAAGGAGTTAACAATTGACCGTGATTTTTTTTTGAAGGGTTGACCCCGGTTGTCGGTTTAATCTCGGTGTAAGCGTCGCAATTCCTCTTGTAAATCTTGCACCTGTTTTCTTAAGTTTTCCACCCCCTCATCCGCCTTAGCAGAGTCATCATCATCTAAAATTTCAATTCGGCGCGGTTCTGGCTTAGGGGATGAAATCGGAGGTTCATTCGTCGGTTGTTGAACTTGCTGAATAGTATCTTCTACAAAACGACGTGCTTCTTCTGTGGTCATTTCGCCCCGTTTAACTAGCTCATCGGCTAATTTTTGGGCTTCTGTGCGTAATTCTGCTAGGGTTTTACTAGCTTTTTCTCCAGCATAGGAGGCTAAACCCACCCCCAAATAAACGGCTTTTTGGAAAAGATCTCCGAAACCCGGCATAATCACTCCAGCTTTCTAAAAGAAATATCACTGATTACAGATTGTATAAAATCTGTGTTCAATTCTTTGGTAAAAAAAGTGACCCGGAGTTTACGCCTATCAGAAGCATCCCGTATTGCTGCCACCTTCCGGTTCTGACAAGGTTTGGGCGTTCCAATCGCATAAGTCCAGGTCATTTACTACTATAACACAATTTTTCATTTTGCAACCCAATACTATTGATTAACTTTAGGAGACAGTCAACTGTCAACAGCCAACGATTACTAGGGAACCTTAGCGGGTAATTGTTTCAGAGGGGTCGGTGTTTTCGATTTCAGGATAGGTTGGGCGTGAGATTGATCTAGAATCGTTTCCTGATCTTTTAGGGGTTCTTCCTCAAAGTCCTCAACCGGAATATCCGCCCCATTCACAATCGCCCCCAAGAGTCGCGGATGATATTTTTTAGGATCTTCATCCTCGGTATCCATTAATTTGTCTGTGACTTCTCCCAATAACCCCGATGCGGTATAAATCGGACGAGCCACGATCACCATGCCATCGGTGTAGGGTTCTAAGGTTAAGACATCATTATTACCATTTAAAGCCGGACTATCCAGCACCACAAAATCAAATCGATAGCGGACTTCCTCCAACAGACGCCGCAATTCACTCGATTCCAGAAGGGTTGCGGGTTGAAGCACTGGCCCTGGAGAGGGAATCACATACAAGTTACTCACATCAGGAACTAAACGAATACAACCATATAAATCCCCATAATATTGCAAGGGTTCAATAGAACTTTGAGGATCAAGGGCTAATCCTAAAGATTCGACTTCAGAGGGCGATCGCAAATCAGCTTCAATTAATAATGTGCGTTTGCCACTGCGAGCCGCCGCGATCGCTAAATTATAGGCACTTAAGGTTTTGCCTTCTGCATTTCCTACACTGGTAATTAAAATAATTTTGGGAGATTTATTCCCAACCCGTTGTAAATTACTTCGGATTTTTTCATAAAATTCTAAATAAGCCGAATGAGGTTTAAGTAACAACGGAAAGCCAGAGTCTTCTGAGTATAAAAAGACCATTGGAACCACCCCTAAAAGGGGAACATCTCGTTCTTTAAAAGCTCCTTGAATTTCTTCCCAAGTATAGAATTTTCCACTGAGCATTCCTAAGACAAAAATAATCGCCGCACCACCTAAAACTCCTCCCAGTCCTCCCATTGCCAAAATTAAAGCCATACTCATCGCTTTCGGGGTTTCTACATCAGGAGCCTCTGCTTCTTTAGCAATCGCTAAACTACTGGTTGTTTCCGCTTCAGCGGCTTGAGCATCCACTAACCTTGCCTGCATTTGATCATACAACGCTTTTTTATAAGCCACCTGCTGTTCCAGGCGTTGTTTTTCCATTTGTTTATTGGGAATTGTGGCGTAATTTTGCTTCAAATCTTCTCCGGTTTTTTTCGATCCTTCTAATTGTTGTTGTAAACTTTCCCTTTGGCTTTTCAACATAATTAAATTTTGAGCTAACTGTTGACGAGTGGGATCAAGAGATGAATCAACTCGAATTTTATCCACACTAACCAAAGGTGCGGCAACTCCATCTCCTCCTAACACTTCCGAGGCCCGTTCTTGTAATTGTTGTTCGGCTGCTTGTTGACGTTTGATTAATTCCGCCACTACGGGATGTTGATCTCGATAATCCTTGCGTAAAACTGCTAATTGCGATTCAATTTCATACAATTGCACCCGTAATTGAGCAATAATTGGATCAGCTGCTAACGCTTGCGAAACAAAGGCTTGATCGACATTTAAACCCAATTGAGATTCTAAACTCGCCAGTTGAGCATTCAGAGCTTCCAACTGTAATTTCATGTCTTTTTGTTGTTGTTCATTGCCTAAAATTGCTGCGGGTAACGAGCCATTTTCTAAACTTAAAATTGTTGCTCCTTCCTGCTTATCATAATTTTCTACTGCTTTTTCTGCCTTTCTCAGTTCTGCTTCAACGGGTTTTAATCGGTCTTGAATTACCGTAATCAGACTATTCAATTGTTGAGTATTAATCACACGGCTTTGTTCCTGCATTTTTTTCATCAGGGTATTCACAAATGTTACTGCTCGTTCCCGACTCGGATCTTGATAAGAAACAGTTAGTTTCATCGGAGAATCCGGCCCATCTTTTGTCCCCGGCGTTCCGGGTTCTAATTTAAGCGTTAATTTTTTTTTCAAGTCTCTTGGGACAACATTAAATTCTTTTAATATCGGCTCTACAAGACTGGGAGGAAGCAACATTTCTGGGGACAGTTGTTGCCCTTGTTGTTGAATAATCTCACCCGTTTTAGAAAAGATCACCGGACTACTTTGACTTGTCATCAAACCCGTTGCTTTATAGGGAGGTATGGGCGGTGTTTCCATCAACATTGCAGTGGCTCCCGATGCCCCTAACGCCACAATAAATGTCGCAAAACCCGCTAATTTATATTTTTCAAAAGCAATTAAATATCGTTTAACAATGGGTAAAGTCATAATTAATTGTTGACGGTTGGCTGTTGACGTTTGACGGTTGGCTGTTAACTACCAATGATTTATTTATTACTTCCACTACTGCTTCCAGAACCACCTGGACTAAACAAACTTTCTACTCCACTCTGTAATTGTTGGAAAAACAGAAGAAATCCGAGAATATCGCGGAAAGGTTGAGTAAAATTATTTAAAACATAACTCAACTGAGCGACTAAATTACGATTAACAACAATCACATCATTATCTTGTAACAAAATATTATCTGTGGCATCACCCGCTAATACATTTTTACCATTCAAAATCTGTCTTGTGGGTTTCCCTGTTTCTGGATCATAACGAATTAAAGCAATTTCCTGCAAATCCGCTAAATTCAAAGGAACGGAGTTCAACACATCAATAAAACTACTGCCATTCGGTAACACCACCGCACCCACTGCATTGATGGGATAACTCAAAATTCTCACGTTAATTTGAGGACTGGCTAAGGTTGATGTGGCAATCAAACGTTGATCATAACCCTCCTTTTCATCCGGTTGCAGTTTCGGGATAATAATCGCATCTCCATTCTGTAAAGACACATTCGGTAAAGCCGTGGCTTCCTGAATCGGGGTATACAAATCCACAATATCTTCCACTAAGCGACCATCAACAGTAATCCGACAAATCAAAACTGACCGTAAATCCGATGTGATTCTAGCACCCCCGGCGGCTTGGATAGCCGTTGTTACTTGTCCGCTTCCAGGAGGGAGTTGATAAAATCCGGGTCGGGTGACATCTCCCACAATTGTCACACTGACCGCCGTTGGGGCGGCGGCTAAACTATAGGTTTCTAAAATATTTCGGGTTGGCCCTTGATAACTGCGAACCTCCTGCGAAGGAATCACAAGCACATCCCCATCTTCGAGCAGCACATCCGCAGGTCTAACCCCCAATAACAAGGGAGTCAGCAAATCGACTTCTGTTTCCACCACCTGATTATTAGCTAAGGTACGCCGGATTTGAACCCGTCGCAAATCCGCCGCCGTTGTGGTTCCTTGGGCCGTTGTTAAGGCAATGGGGAGTTCAGGACTGGCTAAGGGATAAAACCCCGGTCTAGCTACTTCTCCGGTAATTGTTACCCGTACAGGACGCTGAGTTAATAAAGACAGATTCACTTGCGGATTTTTCACATAAGGATTTAAACGATTCACAATCATGGACTGTACCTGTTCCAGAGTTGAATCCTGAACCCGAATGGCTCCCAGTAAAGGCAGTAGAATCGCACCATCGGGGGTGACACCGGCTGTTGAAACGCTTAAATCATTAGAACGCTGGCCATTAATAAACACATCAATATACAGTTGATCTCCTGGGCCAAGACGATAATTCGCTCCGCGATTTTCACTCAAACGTTTGAAATAAATATTATCAATCGGGGGTGGAAGGGCTCCAGAACGATCTAAAACCGGATTTCCAGCCCGTTCAAACAGTTGTATTAGTTGCGGCCAGGTGGGTTGCGGAAAACTCGGCGGTTGCAGTCGCGCCCCCGGATATTGTTGACTGGCGACTTCCTGGGGAATTACACATTTCTCTGGAAGGGTGACGGTTTGGGCTAAAACCCGTTGTTGAGTCGGAAATCCCCACAACAACGCGGCTAACGAAACCATCCAACTCGTCGAGTACAGACTGGTGAGAAACAGGGAAGCCCATGTCTTGTTCATGATCCGTTAACGAATGGTTGCCACTAACGCTTCTGTCATTAAGGAAGCTTGTACACTTTCACCCAGGGAAGTCGCCACAGGCCAGACATCTTGAATATTACCCAAGGGTTTAATCGGAATCAAAAGACAGACAGCCACCCAGGGGGCGCGATTTCGACTGAGTTGGGCCAAACGATCAGCCCAAAACCAATGACTCGGTGCCGGATGTCCACCGTTTGGCCAAGCGTACCATTGAGCCACTGCATAGGTTTGGGTTGCAGTCCAAGCTTTAAAAAATTGGACTTCAACTTCAACGGGGTCTAAGTCCTCAGAGGTGGATTTTACAGAAAAGCGATCAAGTTTGAAATCATCTGTTTTCCACCCTAGAAATCCGTTAAGATCCATCCATTCAAGTTGGGGTTGATCTTTATAGTAATTTTGGGTTAATAACAGTACGCTTGCCGTTTGTTTGTCCCGTTTTACATCCTGTTGTAACCACTGTTTATTTCCAATTTGAATCGATTGAATTTTAACGGTTTGCCATCCTGAAAGGGTCAAACCTTCTTTTCTAATCGTTTGCAGTTGGGGCAAGGTTTTAAGTTGGGGCATATCGCTCCATGACCATTTTTGGCTGATATAGCCCGGAAGTGCCGCACCAATTAACAACACCGTCATTAAAATGACAATGATGATTTGAGATTGTTGCTGTCGCAGTTTCAGCGATAAAATCATATTAGTAATCAGTTATCAGTTATCAGTTATCAGTTATCAGTTATCAGTTATCAGTCAACAGTTATCAGTCAACAGTTAACAGTCAACAGTCAACAGTCAACGCTCATCAATCGGGGCATAATGTTGTAATCCATTAATTAATACGACTAATAACCCTAGCATACAGGCTGAATATAAATCTCCACCCCAACCTTCATGCAGCCATGAGAATAACCCTTCTTGACCTGTTCCATGAAACAGCGTTAACAGGGTATTCCGAATAATATTAGCCAGAATGCTGAGGAAGGCTGCACTCAGTAAGAAAAAAATACTGATGTTGATTGAGTTTAAAAGTCCTGTCCAATACAGTAACATTAATCCTACATACAGACTGGTAAATAACATTTTCAACCCGGCACAGTAGGGGGCTATTTCAACAATTTGATCATTCACAAACAGATAAATTTGTTCTACATGGACATCTAAATTAAACTGAATCAGAATAAACCCAGCAACGTTGGCAATAAATTTCTGCAAGGGTAAGGTTAAGGGTGCTATTAAATAGGGTAAATGATTGGGTGTTGCCAGCAAAACAAAAATTAAGGCAATTCCCATTAATTTTAAACCGGGAATTCCCTTAAACTGTATACAAAGTCCAGTCAACATTAAAGGAAACGAAAGATTAACTAAATCCCCTAAACCACTCCAATAAAAAATACTGGCAATTACAATTAACACCAGTCCTAATGGATGGTTATTATTCGGTAACTGTTGCCATTGATGCCGTTTTGTCCAAACAATATAAGCTGCAAAGGGTAAACCAATTAAACCATGACTAAAATATTCATGCTCAATCCCAATATTCTTATTGAGCCAGCCATCATACCAATGAATTAAAAGCGGTGCATACAACAACACCATCAACAAACCAATAATCCAAGTTAATAAATATTGTTCAATGGCGATCGGAATTTTACGATTGAGTTGCATAATTATTGTTAACTGTTCACTGTTGATGGTTGACTGTTGACTGTTGACTGTTGACGGGCGAGGAGACCTCGCCCCTACTCCTCTTCTCCCCCTACTCCTCTTCTCCCCCTGCTTCCCCTGCCTCCCCTGCTCCCCCTGCTCCTCTTCTCCCCCTGCTCCTCTTCTCCCCCTGCTTCCCCTGCCTCCCCTGCCTCCCCTGCTCCTCTTCTCCCCCTACGCACCAATAGCAGACTGAATGGTGGTAAAGACTTGATTGATTTGGTTTGTTGTTAACCCTGGATACATCGGTAAGGATAAAATTTGTTGACTTAATTTTTCCGTTTGGGGGAAGTTTCCTTCTTTGTAGCCTAAATTTTGATAAGCGGGTTGGAGATGGCAAGGAATGGGATAATGAATCCCGACTTGAATTCCCTGTTCCGTGAGTTTGTTTTGGAGGGTATCGCGGTTAATAGCACATTCCTCCGTTACCCGAATCACATAAAGATGATAAACATGACCATCTGCACTCTGATTTTCAATCGGAATAATACCCCGTTCTCGGAGTAACAGAAGAGACGCATCATATTTTTCTGCTGCAAAATTGCGATCGCGGTTCCAAGTGTTTAAATGGGGTAACTTAACATTTAAAATAGCCGCTTGTAAACTATCGAGACGGCTATTGGTTCCCCGTTCGGTATGCAGGTATTTTTGAGGAGCACCATAATTCCGCAAACTTCGCAAATTTTGAGCAACAGTTTCATTCTGGGTAACAACCATTCCCCCATCCCCAAAGCAACCCAAATTTTTACTCGGATAAAAACTAAACGCTGCGGCTAACCCAATACTTCCCGCACAATAACTTTCTCGTTCGGCTAAGTGTGCCTGGGCTGCATCTTCAAAAATAATTAAATTATGGGTTTTAGCAAAGGCAAATAGTTGATGGGGAGAAACCATTTGACCATAGAGATGCACCGGAATAATGGCTTTGGTGTTTTTGGTCACAACTTGATCCGCTTGATTGAGATCAATTAACGCGGTATGGGGATCACAATCGACTAATATCGGAGTGGCTCCGGCGTGTAACACCCCTATTAGGGTAGCAATAAAGGTATTTGCTGGAACGAGAACTTCGTCTCCCGGTTGAATTCCACAGGCTTGTAGACCGAGAGCGATCGCATCCGTTCCACAGGCTACCCCCACCCCATACGGAACCCCACAAGCTTTAGTAAAGCCGATTTCAAATTCTGTTAAGGCTTGACCCAAAATAAAGTCGCCCTTGTCCATCACAGCCTGGAGCGCGGCTTGAATTTCAGGTTTAAGGGGATCGTGGATCAAGCTCAAATCTACAAAGGGAACAGGAGTTAGGGTGCTAGTCATACATCAACCATCAGCATATATTGGCAACACCAGCTTGACACTCCTCGCGAGTCACGCGACGAGGATTCTTGGTTCAACGAAACCACTTAACTAAAGTACCTTGCAGTGCTTTAACCAGAGGTGGGATTCTCCCCAAGCGTAAATTCGGGTATGTCCTACCCTATTCGCATTGCTGCGAGTTCTTTTATGACTTTAAACTAATTTGTTTCAAAAAACTGGTTGTCTAGCCCCCACGAATCTTTTACCCACTGCTGGAAGGAAACTAGAACTGTGCAGTAGAACCCTATAGATTCAGTTG
>CAITND010000144.1 GCA_903893625.1 uncultured Oscillatoriales cyanobacterium | reverse complement strand
GGTAGAATTATAAGGATTCGCTAACGCTCAATTGTTTGCTGGTCGGCATTCATCTCACCGCTAAACCATTGGGGGTACTCGCTGCGCTCGATAAATCCCCCTCGGTTATAGCGGGAGCCTTCTGCCGACATTAAGGTAAAAATACGGAATCTGAGTCTAAAACACTTCAAGTCAAACAACCTGTCTTAGCTAAGGTTTAATCAAGAAACCCGGTTTCTAGTCATCATCTCTTGGGAAAATCAGGAGTTTTGGTCAAGAAACCCGGTTTCTGTATCAGTCCTAAAATCCTGACAAAGCTCTGTCAATTCGTAATATAGACTAGCACACCCAAATACCACATCCCTTTCCTTTTGTTGAGTTTTGTAAACGGTTGGTAAAATTTTCACCCCAAACGAGTTGACACCTATGCGGTTATCGACACTTGCCCTTTTAACCTTAGCGGCTCTTGTTGCTCAAGACTCCTCAACTGAGGCGAGTCCTATTCCTAATCAGGCAACAAGTGCTTTACCCACTGCTTCCGAGTCGAGTCAAGCTGCTAATCCAGTCGAGATGATGGCATTAGCTCCTAGTTTAGCAGTTAGTGTTCCCGAAATGATCGGAAGTCCATCCTTTACCTCAACGGAATCTTCCTCAGAAAAACTCGCGTCTTTATCAATTACAAATGCACTTGATCAAACTTGGTTAGCGACATTGGTTAAAATGGGTCAAGGGGAACGCCAAAGCCAGATTACAAACCCGATTTCTGTGGCGCAAATTGGCGGTTCTTCCGCGTTAAATTATGAGTTTAGTCAAACTATTACTTTACTCAATACTTTATTAATTGTTGCCACATTAGTTCCGAGTGTAACAATTTTATTCTTTTGGTTAGTTCGTCGTTTGATTGTTAAAGAAATTGTGGCTCAAGCTCAGAAACAATTAAATCGTATTGATAATTTAGAGGCACAATTAAAAGCGTCTAAACAACGGTATCAACAGTTAATTAAAGAATTGGAGTTACAAATCACAACCGCCCAAGAATCGATTAATTTCTTAACACGGGAAGCCCAACTGTCTCAATCTTCTATTGAACAGGTAGAAACCCTCAAATCTCAATTTGTATTACGGTTACAGGGAATGATTTCTGAGGTTCAAGATCTCAAAGAACAAGCTTTAAGAGAATTACAGGAAAAAACGGCAGAAACTAAAGAGTCTATTCGATCCTTAGAGAATGAAAAAGCAGTTTCTCTGAATGGTTCATCTCCAGTTTATAATTCAACAGAATCTTTACCTGAAAAATCAGTAACTTCTGCCGTTGCATTGGCAACAAAACCGCATCAATCCTCTGAATCTATGATTGCTGATGATTATTTAAAAAAAGGGGAAGCTTTACTGATTGAAGGTCAGTTTAATGAAGCGTTAAATTGGTTAGAACAAGCAATTAAAGCTAATTCTAAATTAGAGGAAGCCTGGTTTAAAAAAGCAACTATTTTAGCTCGCTTACAACGATATAATGATGCGCTGGCTGCTTATGATCAATATCTAAATTTACATCCTGGAAAATATGAAGGTTGGTATAATCGAGGCAATATTTTAGTGCGGTTACAACGCTATGCCGAAGCTATTGAATCCTATGATCAAGCTATTAATATTAAACCAAATGATTATGAATCATGGCATAATCGAGGGGCATTATTGAGAAAATTTAAACGGTTTGATGAAGCCTTAGAATCTTATAATAAAGCCTTAGAAATTGCTCCTGATAAATATGAGACTCTGCACAATCGAGGTAATGTTTTGGCAAAATTACAACGTCATGAAGAAGCGGTCACTTCCTATCAACAAGCCATTAAACTGAATTCTGAAAATTGGGAATTATGGTCAAACCAAGCCAATGCTTTATCTGCCTTGCAACGTTATGAAGAAGCGTTAAAATCAATAGAAAAAGCATTAATTTTGAAACCTAATCATTTTGAATTATTGAAAATTCAAGGAAATTTATTAAGCAAATTAAATCGAAATTTAGAAGCTTTAGAGTCATATAAAAAAGCTATAAAAGTTAAACCAGACAGTTATGAAACTTGTTTTGAATGTGGGGAAATTTTCGTGAAATTACAACAATATTCAGAAGCTATTATCCTCTATGAACAAGCGATTAACTTAAAACCTGATTCCTCAGCAGCATGGCGTTCTAAAGGGATGTGTTTAGAAAAATTAGAACAATATCCAGAAGCTTTAGCTTCTTATGATGCGGCACTTTCCTGTCAGTCCGATGATGCAGAAACCTGGCGTTATCGCGGTTCTTTATTATCTAAATTAAAGCAATATCCTGAAGCAATTTCGTCCTTAGGAAAAGCGATTTCTATTCAAAAGGAATTAAGAAATACCAAAAATCACACCGTTGGTTTATCTTCCCAACTGGAAGAAGTCAGTACATCAGTAGCAAACATTTAAGGATTTCATATAATATTTTAGTCCTGGTATACTTCATAAAGTTTGGTCAGTTCCTGTTTAAATTGTTCCCGCACACTATCGGGGGCCACAATTTCACAATCTTGGCCATATCTAAACACCTCCCGAATTAACCAAAAGGGATTTACAACCTGTCGCACCACTTGGCGGATCTCTCCCAAAAACTCGTTTTCAACATCTTCCGGTTTCGGTTCATAGGCATTTGCCAACCACCTTTTAAAGTGTAAGTACACTTTAATCGAATCCAGAGAGCCTCGCCACTCCCCTTCAATCGGTAATATTCCGTTAATTCGGTCTAATCTCAGACATCGATTATGGCGCAGTTCTGGCAAATCTCGACTATCTTCGGTTTCCTCACACCAAATTTGTAAGTAGAATCGTTTTTCATACAGACGCACTTCTGCATAACGGACAGTAAACTCTAACTCCTGATCTTGGGAATTTTTATAGGACAAACGAAAAGGCTGTTGATTCCTAATATATTCGTCAACCTGATTCCGCGCACTTTGCAAAGGTTGATTCATCTGTTGTAGCAATGCTTGACGCAGAGGGGCTTCTAAGTTTTCCTGATCCAATAAAAGTGTAATTAGGATTTCCGCATCTTCTACCTGACCCGCATCTAATAAGGCTTTACTCGCTTGTCGTAAGGCTTTGATTTGTTTGGCGTTCAGGGTTAATCGGTTGCGGCTGACTTGCACTTCATTTTGAGCGATCGCAGCCACTAACCCCGATGCACTGGGATTATCGCCCCATTTGATATCGAGGCGTCGGGCAATGTCTTCGAGCTTTTCTTTCGTTCCAGGGGGGACAGACAGGGTTAGGGTTTCTTTTTTTCTAGCCATTTTCAAAAAAAATCATATTTACCACTTGCACTTTATATATTGGTGTGTCATATTAATAAGTGCTGATATATTTATTGTAGAACAGGAAAGTTTAATTGTGGATACCTACTCTATCACACTCAAGCCTGTTTATTCCTGCCCTGCCTCAGAACCCTTGCCGGGGGTGACGTTACCTCCTGGTTGGACATTAGCGTGGCATCAAGCGGAAACCTTCAAAGCATTGAGTGATCCGAATATTGATGTGGTTTTCAATACAGCCATGACGGGGGATGGCAAAAGTTTAGCCGCCTATCTGAAAACCTTCGCCGAATATTATTGTGCCATTGGTCTTTATCCTACTAATGAACTCGGCCGTGATCAAGAATTACAAATTAATCATTATCTTGAACAATTTCAACCGAAACATCAACCCCGTGTGCATCGGTTAAGCGGTTTAGAGTTAGAAATTTATGCAGAAACCGAAGGCTTAAAGAAATCGGCGGCGATCGCAAATCGCACAGGACAATCAGAAATTTTAGTCACAAATCCTGATATTTTTCATTATATTTATCGGGGTGCTTATGTTTTTCAGAATGATAATCCCGATCTAATGTGGAACCGAATTGATAGAAATTTTGATTTATTTATCTTCGATGAATTTCATGTTTTCCGAGAACCCCAAATTGCTAGTGTTCTCAATACCCTGTTACTGATTCGTTATACCAGTGGATTAAAACGGCGCAGTGGTAATCATAAAAAATTCTTATTTTTATCAGCCACCCCTAACCCTCAGTTACTTAATCGACTACAAGAAGCTGGTTTTTGTTGCCATCTGATTGATCCAATTCAACAAAATAAATATCAATTTCCAGAGGATATCACCTCACAGCAACAACTAGAAACAGACCATTGGCGAAAGGTTTCAGGAGAAATTCAGTTAAATTTTATTCCTCTGGAATCTACCTCAAAATCCTCTGAAACTTGGCTACAAGAAAATAGCCTTTTAATTTTAGAATACTTTCAACAGCATTCCGGTAGCAAAGGAGCAATTATTCTGAATTCCATTGCTGCGGTGAAACGGTTAGTTCCTTTTTTTCAGAACTTATTGCAACCTTATGGTTTAACTGTTGGGGAAAATACCGGACTTTCAGGAAAAGCAGAAAAAGAGCGATCGCTATCTGCTGAATTAGTTTTGGGAACAAGTACCATTGATATTGGGGTAGATTTTAAAATTAACTTCCTGATTTTTGAATCCTCCGATGCTGGTAACTTTATTCAACGGCTAGGACGCTTAGGGCGACATTCAAAATATCAAAAAAATGGACAAGATATTAATTTTAATCAATTCACTGCCTATGCTCTAGTTCCCAAGTTTTTAGTCGAACGTTTATTTGATGTTGATTCTCCACCCTTGCAATATCAAGCAACTTATGATCGGATTTTTCTACAAAATACAATTAAAGAAAAATACCGCCAAATCAACGACTTTGACAAATACTATTCCCGATGGGGTGCAGTTCAATCTTTTCGATTAGCTTATGATTTAAACAATCCTAAAATTAAACAACAATATGCTGAAAGTCGAGAAAAATTTTGGGAAGGATGCGAACAGGTATTCGAGACATCTTTAAAAAGAGTTGCTGGAAAAATTAAAGGATGGAAAGAAGACTGGTATCGACTTTCAGGGAAAAAAGGCAATCCCATTGCTGACGATGCTTGTAGTTTTCGAGGATCTAGTCCGTTGCAATGTGGGTTATATGATTTAACCGAAAATCAGGAAATTGACCGCTTTAAAACCTATGATCTGCCTGGAATTTTAAGCAATTTAGAAATAGAAATTTGGACGGAGGCAGGATTTATGCGATCGCTCAAAGAAACAGCCGAAAAAACAGGGCAACCTATTCCAAAAGGGCGTTTTAATTACTGCCTTGCCTTTATGAAATTGCATCGTTATCGAGAGGAAAGATCCAATTGGAAATTTACTTATCCGGGTAATTTACAACCTTTTGCAGATGCTTGGAAAGTACAGGTGTTAACCGGAATTGAAATCTGGCAACCCGATAACCGTTGGGCAGTTGAAATTAATAAACGACTAAGAAAGGAAGGGTTAGTTGCCTATATTCTGCGTCGTCCAGTAACAGAAGTTCGGATGCGGCTGAAATTGCCCATGCACTTTCAAATTTATCCCATCAGTGATCACTACAGTTTTCACGATGTCACCGCCCCCTATTCCATCGCCTTTGGTCAAAGTGCCTTGTTGCTGGACACCCTCGCCTATCGATTCAAAGGTCAAGGAGGAGAAGTATGGATTGCTTAGTTTTGATCCCTGATAGGGATTTGGTTACTTATAGTAACAAGGCAGAGCAACGAACGCCATTGAGAGTGCAGCGAATCGTTTCAATCCCTGAAAGGGATTTGAGGTTTTACCTCTGCCTCTTCCTGATAATACTAATTGATTTGATGAACGAAGTAAATAATCAAACTCCTAATTAAATGTAAATTTTCAAGCTATTGATGGAAAACAAAATCTTAATCTATACTGAGAGGGAGAGTTTATGGTGAGGAAGTATAACGCAACTCAAAATAACAGTCTCAAACCTAAAACTAGGAGAATTCCGCAGTTCTGTGAGAAACGAACGCGAGTAAGACTACAGATATGTCATCCTCGCCCTCCTTGTCTTATAGATATCGACGGTGTTAGGTACTTAAATCTTTGTGGGGCGAAAGCCTCATCCCTTATTCCATTGTGACTTAGGGTAACTTCGGATTCTCCAGTTTGTAGTTCAAATATAAGGAGTTAAACATGGCGAAGAAAAGTGGCTCACATTCAGGAGAGCCCCTGCTTTTTATTCCATATACCCAAAAGCCTTACTTGGAAAACAGAAAGAAGGTTCGCGGTAAAAACAGAAAAATCTTTGACCAATTGCAGGAAATTGCTTTGCAACTTCAAATTGCACTTGACAGGAACGAGCTTGAATCCGAGCAGGTCAAGGAAGATACCCGTCAATTCTTAGTCATACTTCAAGGAGCCAAGAAAAAGTAATTATTCTTCTTGGAATTCTTTGACTGAAGGCTCTACAGCAGTAGTTTTACTGCATAAGAGTCTGTAGAGTTTTATCGCCAAAAATGGGAATTTCCCGATTCCGTAGGGGCGGGGTTTTCCCGCCCAACCCCAACCCTGGTATACCCAACCCAATTTAAGAGGGCGAGGAGACCTCGCCCCTACAAAAACCCATAACAATTTGTGTACAGAATTATGATGTTATTCCCCCATTCCGTAGGGGCGGGGTCTCCCCGCCCAACCCAACCCTTGTATACCCAAACCATTCAGAGGGCGAGGAGACCTCGCCCCTACATACGGTAATCGGAACAAATAACAATTGGCAGACAATATTATCCAAAAATATCAACAATTGCACCATGAAATATGATCCTCGAATTCATAATCGCCAATCGATTCGTTTACGCGGATATGATTACAGCCAAGCAGGGGCTTATTTTTTAACGATTTGCGCCCAAGATCGAAAATGTGTATTTGGAACAATAGAAAATGGAATAATGATTCCCAATGAATTTGGCGATATTGTCTATGAATATTGGCAGAAAATTCCTGAACATTTTCAAAATATAGAGATTGATTTAGCGGTTGTGATGCCTAATCATTTTCATGGAATTCTTGTGATTTGCGATCAGGTTTTGGGCGGGGATACCCCGCCCCTACGGAAACCAATTTTGGGGCAAATGGTGGGTTATTTCAAATATCAAACGACTAAATCGATTAATAATATTCAGAATCAGATGGGTGTAAAAATTTGGCAGCGTAATTATTATGATCATATTATTCGCACAGAAGAATCTTTAGCCAATCTGCGGGAATATATCTTACAAAATCCTCTCCGTTGGGAGATTGACCAATTACACCCTAATAATCCTTCTAAATGGTAAAGATTGTAAACCCATGAAAAATATTAATCTAAACCAACAAAAACTATCTTTGGCAGACCTAAAATTACTAGCTACCGAAGTTGCTAATGCCGTTCCTAATTTAAACCTATTAATCCTCTTTGGATCAAGGGCTAGAGGAAATCATCATACCGATAGTGACTGGGATTTTGCAGTAAATTATGACCCCAAATTACCCCAATTAAATGATCAAGAATCTTGGGGTTGGTTAAAAATTAGGCAGATATTAGAGACTGTTTTTAATATACCTGAAGACAAAATTGATGTGGTTGACTTGGGACAATGTTCTCCTTGGTTGGCTCATTCTATTGCACAGGATGGTCAAGTTATTTTTGAGAAAATATCAGGAGAATTTGAGCAATTTCGACAGAAAACTATTAAATCCAATGCAGAATTAAAAATCTATCAGCAAACAGTTCGAGAAAAAGTTAGATCAGCACTTAAAAGGTGGAAAAATGAATCTATTTGATCCAGTTCCGATTACCAATAAACTAGAACGGATGATTGATCGTCTTGATCGGCTTAAAGCCTATGAAGAATATACTCTTGAACAATATTTAGGAGATAATAACGTTCAAATTATTGTTGAACGACTTCTGGAACTTTTAATTCAAGCAGCTTTAGATATCAATAAATCCTTGCTGAAACAAGTTGCAGGAAAAAGTATCGAGAAAAATTTTGAATCCTTTATTGAAATGGGTCAAAGTGGTTTTATTCCTGTAGATTTAGCTCGTAAAATTGCCCCGTCCGGCCCATTTAGAAATGTACTAGCTCATGACTATGACGATATTATTCCTGAACAGGTTTTTGCGAGTTTTAAAATTGCTTTAGAGCAATATCCAGAATATATCGAAGCCATTCAAGACTATTTAGATTCCATCGAGGTTAATGATGAATAATTCCGAGAATGACGATAATTTGTTTAATGATGATTTTGGCTTTGAGGGAAATTCTGATCGGACAGTTGAAGCAAGTCAACGAGAACTACTTACCCTAAAACTGCTTCGAGAAGCTATTCAAGCGGAACATCCTGATGATCGAGTGATGCAGGATTTTGCAGAATATGTATTACCGAACTTGCTAAAAATTGCCATTGGAGTCACAGCAAAAGGCGGTAAGTTTTTTGATGAAATTGATCAAAAACGAGAAGCGGAAGGTAAGGATAAAGTTAGACGGGATAATGCGGCGGATCAATCCTTAAATACTCATCTTTTAAATGGGTTATTTCCGGCTAATTTAATTGAGAAAAGATTACAACAGTTAAATACAACTATTCAGCGAGTTGTCGGGGAAAAAGAACGCAGATTGGCGATCGCTGCCTTTATTCTCCATGACTTTGAAAAGTTCCCAGATGCGCCTAAAAACTGCCGTCAATTATCGTTAGATCAACATCGTTTAATTATTGATCAGAAAGTTCAACAGTTAGGAATAAACTATTTTATTAATCCTAAAAACTTAGAAGATTATCGAGAGTATATTGATGATTTACTATGTATGGCGTATAATGCTCAACGTCGCTATGATACCAACTGGAATTTTTCTGAATTTGGTTTAAATCCTTTACTTAAAGATCGGGTTTTGAGAAATCTTTCTGATCTGACTTGTTTAGCGGATTCTTTAGCATCTATTGTTAAACATCCTCAAGATGCTGATAATACTCGTTTGCAAGAATTAATTTATGTTTTAAGTGATGGTCAATTACGATTTACCTATCATAGTATTACTGAAAATCGAGGGGTTTTAACCAATGTTGTTAATAATGCGGTAATGGAGGCGTACACCAGTCTTAATACTGAGGATTGTATTTACTATCAACCGCTTTTGTATTTGCCAACTGGGGTAATTTATTTAGCTCTAAAAGATGCTCCTGAAATCAATATTTTGGATTTACCGAATCGAGTTATTGCGAAGATCAAACAACTTTGCGTGGGTCAACTGCGGTTACGACAAACGGGTTTTGGTCGAGATGGAAAAGGGATGAAATATGCAGAATATTATAATTTATTCTGTACGGATCGGGATTTAATGCACATTGCTTTAGATGCAACCTTGCGAATTTTATCAGTAAATAAAAATTCTGTTGCTAAAAGTCGTAGCGATAATTTAATTGATTTTCAGAAAAAAGGGGTATTATCACCCAATTATAACTTTCAGTTTGATGATGATATTCGCGTTGATCAAATCGCTGAATTTGGGGATGTTGTCAGTCGTAAGATTTGGGGCGATCGCGTTGATAAAATTAATCAAGCTCGAAAACAGAATAAAAAATTGCCTGAAATTACCGATTTAGATATTACTTACCAAGTCGCTGAATTTTGGCAGTTGACTGAATATTTACCTGCTATTCGAGAGATTCAATCCATTAATGAAAGTCTAAAAGATAAGGGATTAAAAGGCAATACCGGGGGTGTTCCTTATGAATGGTATTTTTTAGCAGCTAAATATTTAGAACAGAATCCAGGAGTTGAAAATGTTAGAGAAATATGCAATAATATAATTAGTCATATTGCTGATTTGATTGAACCGATTATTGATCAATATCAACTTCCTGATGGTTGGGATGACTTGCGAAATTGGGTACAACAAGTTATAATATTACCAATGCAAAATCAACCTAATCTTTCTGAACAATCAACAGTATTTTTACGGGAATTAACCAACTACAACGCTGCTAAAAAATCCGGTCGAGGGCGACAACTCATCTGCTCTATTTCTCACTCTGCTTACACAGTCAAAGAACAAATGGAGTCAGAGGTTTTATTCACGCCGCAGGTTTATACCAATAAACAAATGTTAGGGGGTTCTAATGCCAAACGCAATATTTCTAGTATTGCAGGTTTAGAATTGATGCTGCGACAAATTCTAATGAATCAAACCCAAGCTGTTGGGAAACGGTTTGAAGATGGAAAATATCGCTATCTTTACTTTTATCCCACTTATTACTTTACCCCGGAAACGAATAAGTTTTTGCAAAAAGCCTATAATGGGATTGCTCAAACTCGCTTTGATACGAGTCTCCGCAATCATTTTATTAGTAAAGATTGGGTGGCAAACTTAGACAAAGAACACTATCAAACCGTTGATACTTTCTTAATGGATGAACAGTTAGACCACAAGAAACATTTACCCGAAACAGACCCCAATTATAAACGCGATCGCACCTTTAAACTTTCCTATCCAGAAGATCAACCCTTGACCTTTTATTTCATGGCATTACCCCCAGGAAAAGATCCAACGGATACAGAATCTTGGGTGATGCCTACCTGGTTAAGTTTTGCTTTTCCCCTGATTTTAGATGTGAAAACCGTTGTTTCTGAGTCTCCCATTCCCCCGTTTAAAGATGGCTCAGAATTTGAAGAAAGCGTTTTTTTAGATAGTGCACCCCAAGCATTTCGAGTGTTAGTTGGACGCGATCGCTTTCGGTTAGATTATATTCTTGAAGGTTGGGATGATGCTAATGGAATTAAACATCCTTCTCCCTTGAATAGTTTGACCGTTGCCTATGCTATTCATCTTGATGTTAATGCCAAACAAGGTAAAGGAGGTTATGATGCTAATTGGGGAAAATTAAGCGAACTGGCAAAGGATTTTGAAACCAGTCCCTTGTATGTTTTCAACTACTTAAATCGTTGGGTGAGACATCAAGGTGCTGAAACTGCACGAGTAGAAAAAATAAAACTCTACACCTATCATTTCTATCCCTGTTTTGACCCTTATACAACTTTTAATTTTGAAAAGGAGACCTTAATTGTGAGTGAAGAATCACCCTTAAATCATCCCAAAAATCTAACAGAACTCTATCGCAAATTTTATCGAGCAAATAAGCGATATAGTCCTAAAAGTAACGCTGTTTTGAAACCCATTGATATGGCGGCAGAAACAATTTTAAAAGCTGATTCAACGGTATTTCAAGGAGAAACTTTAGTCATGGCGGTAGCGGCGGAAGTGTTTAAATTAATGGATCGAGTTCATGCGTCTACTGCGGAGGGGCGTTGGGTATTTAGTAACCGTGAAGAAGAACGACAAGCGGTTTTAAATTTTGCTCAATATTTTGTAGTTGATATCTTTGAAAAATCCTTCGCCAGCGATCGCGCCCGTCTTGCAGGTCGTCAACTCAATTTATTACGAGATACCTGTGAGTTTTTGTATCGTTTAGAGGATGACAAAGATAATCAAAATAAACCCGAATTAACTGAACAGGAAAACACGATTTCCTAAAACTTGTTTTCTAACCCTTAAAACATCCCGTAGGGGCGGGGTCTTCCCGCCCAACCCCCACCCAATACCAATATCCCGTAGGGGCGGGGTCTTCCCGCCCAACCTATACCCAGAAATCACAGCACATTTCCTTTCTATAAACAAGGAATAGAAATCAATAAAAATATTTCGTTGACCGTGATTAATTTGGGCGGGGAGACCCCGCCCCTACGGGGAAATTTTGGACAAAACATTACCTCTATTTAAGGAGAACGATCATGACATTTCTAAAAAGCGTTGATTCTAAATTTTTTCACAAAGAAATTCCTTACAAACCGATGGGAAAATATGTTCATTTTCTCACAATTCGGATTACAGAATCCTATCCTTTATTTCAGACCGATGGAGAACTGAATAAAGCACGAGTTCGGGCAGGAATTGATAATAAGAATACCATCAGTCGCCTGTCCATGTTCAAACGTAAACAGTCCACACCAGAACGTTTAGTCGGTCGAGAACTATTACGAAATTATGGATTAATGACGGCTAAAGAATGTGAATATAACGTTGAATTTGCCATGAATAATCCCGACTGTATTATTTATGGATTTGCCATTGGAGAGTATGGTTCAGAAAAGTCAAAAGTTGTGGTTGATACCGCATTTTCGATTACCGCCTTTGATGAATCCCATGAAACGTTTACTCTGAATGCACCCTATGAAAATGGCACAATGTCATCAAAAGGAGAAGGAAAAAATCCAAAACCTGGAGAAATTACCAGTCGAATTAATCAACAAGATCATATTCGTCCTCAAGTTTTCTTTCCCAGTATTGTCACCCTCAAAGATCCAACAGAAGCAGGATTTCTTTATGTGTTTAATAACATTTTGAGAACCCGTCATTATGGCGCACAAACCACACGCACAGGTCGAGTCAGAAATGAATTAATCGGTGTGATATTTGCCGATGGAGAAATTACCAGTAATTTACGCTGGACACAGGCAATTTATGATGTCATGAAAACTAATAATACTTTAAATTCTCCCGATCCTTTAGATGAAGATGAAGTTATTTTAGCAGGAAAAACAGCTATTGAGGGATTAATGAATCAAGAATTTATTGTACATACTGATTTTATTGGCGATCGCTTTCAATCCTTATTAAATGAAGTCAAATCTCTGACTGGAAATGAGGAAGGCATCAAACAACTTTTACAACAAGCAGACGGGGAAGCAAAAGCCTATGCAAAAGAACATATTAGTAGCAAGAAAAAACCAGCAGCAAACACAGGGGATAAATCATGACGATTATCTATCGTTGCACAATAGAACTGCATGATAGCCTTTATTTTGCTACCCGTGAAATTGGGCGACTCTATGAAACTGAACCCATTTTGCATAATTATGCCCTTTGTTATGCTCTGGGTTTAATTGATAACCCTTCCTATCAAACAACGGTTTCTGAGGAAGATTCCTATCGTTATTTTTGTCCTGAACAAATACCCAAATATGCCCAACATTTAACCCCTTTAAATCAACAGGGAATTTATATAACTCCAGCCAGAACAGTTAACTATACTGCGGTTCTCAATACTTGGAAATATGCCAATAATAACTATCATGTTGAGATGGAGAAAACCCAAAAGAATATTCCCAGTTTTGGCAGAACAAAAGAAATTGCTCCCGAAAGCAAGTTTGAGTTTTTTATCATTACTGAAAACTCCTTAAAACTGCCAAAATGGATTCGGTTAGGAAAATGGGCAAGTAAGGCAGAATTAACGGTTGAAGAACTGCCAAAACTCAAACGATATCAAGAGAATGAATTTATTTTTCCCTATCCTTTGAATCCTCTGGATGTGATGTTTACCCATCAAGTTTTGAGTTACGACACGATTAATATGCCTCCGGTTAGTTTAATTCGTAATGTCAGAATGCGGGGGGAATATTACACCGTTGAAGGTCTAAAATTGCAAATTCCGGCCCAAATGCAATACCGTTTTAACTAATCCATATTTACCCTATAACCGTAGGGGCGAGGTCTCCTCGCCCAAATCCTTAGATAAGGCTTAGAAATTGGGCGGGAAGACCCCGCCCCTACAAGGGTATTCGTTAAGGTTTTATAAATGTTCAAGGTGAAATTATGCCCCATAGTCTGGTTCTCAATCTTTTGCCACTTTCTTCTATTCCCTTAAACTATTTAACGGGACGACATCTTCATGCCTTATTTTTAACATTAGTCAGTTCCGTTTCTCCAGATTTAGGTAATTATTTACATGAACAAAAAACCGATAAGGCATTTACTTTGAGTCCGTTACAAATCAGCAAAATGATGAATCAGAATGTTCTTCAATGGCAACATAAGAAACCCATTTCAGCCGAAACCTCTTGCTGGTTAAGGGTTTCTTTATTGGATGATAATCTGTTTAGTAATTTGAGGGATTTGTGGTTAAACCTTAACCCTCAACAACCTTGGCATTTAGGCCCTGCTGATTTACAAATTACCAGTATTTTAGGCACACCTCAATCTACTCAACCTTGGGCTAATTTTTCATCTTATGCTCAATTATATCAACAAGCTTCTGATGAAAACCGTCAAATTGAGTTGATTTTCTGTACCCCTACTGCCTTTCGTCAAAGCAATTTTGATTCGGCTTTACCGACGCGAGATAGTGTATTTGGGTCGTTATTAAGGCGTTGGAATCAATATAGTGGTATTCCGTTTGAAGACACTCTAATAGAACCGATTTTTCCGAGTTTTTTCAATATTAGAACGGAGATTTTAGCGGATTCTCGCAGTAAATTTATTGGCTGTGTGGGAGTGATGAATTTTAGAATTATGGGAGATGTAGACCCAATTGTAATTAAACAGATTAATACATTGGCGGATTTTGCCCTTTATAGTGGAGTCGGACGTAAAACTCCGATGGGAATGGGAATGGTAAGAAGAATTGTTGACGGTTGACGGTTGACAGTTCTCAAAATTATCTCTTTTTTGTTTGTCTAATAAAGTTAGGTGAATCATGGAAACCATTGATTATATTCCGATTTCGTCTTTGAATCAATATGCCTATTGTTCCCATCGCTGTTGGCGGATGTTTTGTGCGGGGGAATTTGTTGATAATCAGTATACCATAGAAGGAACGAGTTTGCATGACCGTGTTCATAGTTTTGGAGAACAAAATCGTGAGGAAATTTGGCAAGTTCGGGCGGTTTGGTTGAAATCTGAACGTTATAAATTAATTGGAAAGTCGGATTTAATTGAATCAGAATCGGGAGAATTTTACCCTGTAGAATATAAACGGGGACGTAAAGGGGAATGGGATAATGATGAAATGCAGGTGGTCGCCCAAGCATTATGTTTAGAAGAAATGACGGGTAAAATAGTAACCAAGGGCTATATTTATTATGCCCAATCTCATCAACGTCAACCTGTGGAAATTTCCCCAATATTACGACAACAGGCGATTAATATTATTGATCGAGTTTTCAATCTTTTACAAACAGGTAATCAACCTTTAGCGAGTTATCAAAAACGCTGTATGGGTTGCAGTTTGTATGGGTCTTGTTTACCGAAAATTGCAGAGAAAGTCATTCGTTATCAGGAGGTGATTGTATGAATAATTACGAATTACGAATTACGAATTACGAATAGTTATTAGCCACCAGATCCTGATTAATGATCTGTAGCAAACATTTAGGGATTTGATATAACTTACGGTAGTGCGAGCGTCCTCGGTCGCTGATTTTTATAAATCAGTAATAACTTTATAAAACCCATATCATTTTTTGGAGCTTAATAAAATGGGAACAGTTTATGTTACGGTTGATGATGCTTTTATTGGTAAAACCGATGAAAGATTAATGGTAAAAGCGGATAAAAAGAATATTCTGGATGTGCCGTTAATTAAAGTTGAAGGAATCGTGATTTTAGGACGGGCTACGGTGTCTCCGGCGGTGGTTCAGGAACTTTTGGAACGGCATATACCGTTAACGTTTTTAACGGGAACAGGACGTTATTTAGGACGGCTGGAGCCAGAAATGACTAAGAATATTTTTGTCAGAAAGGCACAATGGCAAGCGGCGGGAGAATCGGAAAAAGCCTTACATTTGGTGCGGGGTTTTGTGCGCGGAAAGTTGAAAAATTATCGGGTGCTGTTATTGCGACAAGGGCGAAAATATTCTGATTTGCAATTAGATGATAATGTGACTCGTTTGGATAATGCGATCGCTCCTATTTCCTCTACTAATAATATTAACTCTTTACGCGGTTTAGAAGGAGCGGGAAGTGCGGCTTATTTTGGAGCTTTTGATCAATTAATTCGGGGAGATGGTTTTAGTTTTCAAACTCGCAACCGTCGCCCTCCGACAGATCCGGTTAATTCTTTGCTCAGTTTTGGTTATTCTTTATTGTGTCATGATGTGCAAAGTGCGGTTAATTTAGTCGGGTTTGATCCCTATTTGGGTTATCTCCATGTTCAACATTATGGTCGTCCGAGTTTGGCGTTGGATTTAATGGAGGAGTTTCGACCTTTGGTGGTGGATTCAATGGTTTTGAGTGCGATTAATTTAAGACAGTTGACTCCTGATGATTTTACAACGGAAGCGATTAGCAATGCGGTGTTTCTAACTAATGAAGGACGGCGAACTTTTCTAAAATTATATGAACAGAAAAAACAATCTAAGTTCAAACATCCAGTTTTAGGTAAACAATGTACTTATCAAGAGGCGTTTGAACTTCAAGCGCGTTTGTTGGCTAAATATTTGATGGGTGACATTGAAAAATATCCGCCTTTGGTGTTAGGATAGTTATGTTTATTGTGGTGTCTTACGATATTCCAGAGGATAAACGTCGCACTAAAATTCATTCGATCTTAAAATCCTATGGTCAATGGATGCAATATAGTGTGTTTGAATGCGAGTTGACAAACACGGAATATGCGAAATTGCGATCGCGTCTCAACAAAATTATTAACCCTGAAACTGATAGTATTCGCTTTTATTTCCTCTGTGCTTGTTGTCAGGGTAAGGTTGAACGCATCGGCGGCGAACAGCTACGCGATAGTACGATTTTTTTTGCTTAGTGGCGACAACCTATAGCTGTTTGGGAAAGGGTGGCTAAATTAATGGCTGAAACTTCTATCTGTTCTGGGTTTGAACCCTCTCGGCTATCTGGGGAGGTTGTCAGAATTCCTGAATGCTTTATGGAGATAGGGTTTCAGCCTTTTTTTATTTTTGCCTGTTGACAAGTCGATGGCTGAAATGATATATTCAATTCAGGTTGTCAGAATCGTACCTCGAAAACTAAATATATCAAGGGTTTCAGGAGCCCGCGGGTTGAAATCACCT
>CAITND010000143.1 GCA_903893625.1 uncultured Oscillatoriales cyanobacterium | reverse complement strand
ATAATATTTATATAAAAAGCCGTCCTAGAAGGACGGGGTTTTAAACCCAATTTTCTGATAAATTAAGGTGTCCCGATAGGGTGTTGACCTGCCATCAATAACAAATCTATAATCTTTTGTAAACCCAATTGAGGAGAAAATCTAATGACTACTGTTATCTTCTATGAAAAACCAGGCTGCATCAACAACACCAAGCAAAAAGCATTATTGCAAGCAGCAGGACATACCGTTGAAGCTTATAATTTGTTGACTCAATCTTGGACAGTTGAAACACTCCGTCCTTTTTTTGGAGATTTGCCCGTTGTAGAATGGTTTAATTATACCGCACCTCAAATTAAATCAGGGAAGATTGTTCCTGCCCAATTAGATGCAGAAACAGCCTTGAATTTGATGATTGATGACCCTCTATTGATTCGTCGTCCGCTTCTGCAAGTTGGGACTCAGAGGAAAGTTGGCTTTGACAGTGACAAAATAGCCGCTTGGATAGGGTTAGAAGCAGTAGATCAGTCTCAGCAGATTGTTAGAGATCAGTTGATTCAGCAAGATCTACAGACCTGTGCTAACAGCAATCAGTCCCATTCTATCCCTTGTGCTTCTAACGAAACATAGACCAATCTGCCCCCAAAAAGTGACTAACAGCCTTGTAGAGAAAGAATCTGTGAACTACCCGGTAAAATCGGGTTAGTTTATTGTGTGCGCCATCGGCAATTTGAAGGGACAATCAAAACCGTTACTATTTCAAAGAACCTTGAATGAAAACCCAATTATAGAGGAATTGGACAGGTTAAACTAAAGTCTTGATTGGATGTCATAGATAGGTTATTAATTAAATTATTATTAATTCTATAATAAAATTTCAGAATAGAGTGTATAAACACGAGCGAACAAGAAATCGTAAATTTTGGAAAAACCGGACTTACTATTTCATACAGAGGCGAAAAATCATGAATTCAACATCACTCTCAAAAACCAAAATAGCCATCTTAGCTGCATTTATCTACACGGCTGTCATGGGTTTCGGTATGTTCTACATGAAAACCTTCAAGGGCATCTTCTATGGCACTCCCGACATGATGAATGTGTTCTGGTTGGTCTTGATTATTGTTAATATCATCAATGTTTTCTTTGTCATCCGCTATTTTAGCTGGCAAGAGGTTGGGTTTCGCAAACTCAACACCAGACAACTCCTATGGTTTATCCCCTCACTGTCGGTATTGATCGCTATGTGGGTTGTGTTTCTGTCCGCTTTGGCTTCAGCCTCTCTCGATGCAGCACAGTGGCAGTTGTTGGCCCTGGTGGGCTTCACAACCTTTCTGGTAGGTCTTGGTGAAGAGACTATGTATCGGGGCATCGTTTTAAACGCATTTTTGACCACAAACCGAGTCCGTTGGGCAATGCTAGTCAGTGCGATCGCATTTTCGCTACTGCATTCTGTTAATGTTTTCGGTGGTTCGCCTCCGTTAGAAATGCTGGTGCAGCTAGTTTTCACCTTTCTGTTTGGGTTCTTATTTGCACCACTCATGATCAAGTTCAATAATATTTGGCCGTTAATTATTTTTCACTGGCTATGGGATTTTGTTTTGTTTGCTGCTAACCTTGTGGACGCATCTAATGTTTCTGTGCTTTCCTACATTAATACTCCTGTTGCAATTGTTGTTGGTACAATTTTGTGGATTCGCATTCATAAAGAACAAAATGGGGTCGTAAAACCATCTCCGATGATATCTTAAAGGTTAAGTTTTCCTGAATATCGGTATCGGACTCCAACAAACACATTATCATTATTTCAATCCAATTTTCTATCAACAATCAGGGTTTTTAAATATCATGAAACTTCTTTCTTGTTTACTCTCCATTTCTCTGCTGACGATCACGCCTCTGATTAGTTATTCATCATCCGCAAGTACAACGGACAAAAAGATTGGCTTTTCCATCAACAATATGGATTCATCTGTTAGCCCCAAAGACGATTTTTACAATTTTGCTGTCGGGAATTGGGTAAAAAACGCCGTTATTCCCGATGATAAAACCAGTGTCGATAGTGCTACTGATGCTTTTGATCAAAATAGCCTAAAAATCCAGAAAATCATGGAACAAGCGGCGGCGAAAAGTGCCACTGCACCCCAAGGAAGCATCATTCAGCAAGTCGGAGATCTCTATACTTCAGGAATGAATATTGAACTCCTCAACCAATTAGGAATTAACCCTATCAAGCCAGAATTGGCAAAAATTGATGCCGTATCATCAAAACAAGACTTGATCACTCTCATGGCTGCTCAGAATTTAATGGGAATGCCATCAGTTTTTACCATCTTAGTTCTTCCAGATAAAAAACAATCAAATCTGAATGCCCTATATCATGGATCAGCCTTATCTCTAGGTAAAGATTTTTACTTAAGCCCCGACTATTCTCAACAAAGAAAGGCTTATATTACCCATATTGCCAAAATACTAGAACTAGCTGGGGAAACACCGAGCAAAGCTCAAACTCAAGCCCAAACTATTTTAGAATTAGAAACATCTTTAGCTAAGGTGATGTTGTCACCCACAGAAGGTAAAGATGTCGGTCGCACCTATAACAAAATGACCCTAGCACAACTCAAGGAGAAGACACCGAATATTGATTGGGACAGATATTTTTCAGCATCAGGTTTATCAAATGTTAAAGAAATTATTGTCACCGAAACTGATTATATTGTCAAAGCAGATCAGTTATTAGCAGAACGTCCCCTTGATGAGTGGAAAACCTATTTACGCTGGCAAATATTGAATAGTTCTGCATCTATTCTGAGTGAAGATTTTGCCCAAGAGGATTTTAATTTTTTCAAGAAGATTATGCAAGGGATAGAAAAACCTAAACCCCGAAATAAAGAAGTCGGGGAACTCGTCAGAAAGGTTTTAAATCATCCCACCGCCCAACTTTTTGTTGAACAATATTTTCCTCCTGCAACTAAAGCCAAAGCAGAGGAAATGGTAAATAACATTAAAGCCGAGTTTAAAATTCGCTTAGAACAGAATCCCTGGATGAGTGAGGCAACTCAGAAAAAAGCTTTAAATAAGCTCGACAAAATGCAAATTTATGTCGGTTATCCCGAAAAATGGATCGATTTTTCTAATGTCACTATTAAGCGTGATGACTATTTTGGGAATTTGATTCGACTTAATCAATGGCAAAGTCGGCGTAATTTAGATCAAATGGGTAAACCTGTTGTCATGGAATTGTTCACAGGTTTGGCAAACCCCACAGAAGTTAATGCTGGCTATAATACCCTCGGAAATCGAATTGAAATCCCCGCAGGAATCTTACAACCGCCTTTCTTTGATGCCAGTATGGATGATGCGGTGAATTACTGCACAATAGGCGCGGTCATTGGACACGAATTTACTCATGGATTTGACAGTAACGGTCGTCTGTTTGATGCTGACGGTAATCTTAAAGATTGGTGGACACCAGAAGATACTCAAAAGTTTGAAGCAAAAGCGAATCAGTTAGTTGAACAATATAACCAATATGAAGTGCTACCTAAGCTATTTGTTAATGGTAAGTTATCTCTAACAGAAAATATTGCTGATTTAGGGGGTATTACTATTGCTTACTCAGCTTTACAACGTCAATTAACCGATCAACAACGTTCTACTAAAATTGACGGTTATACCCCAAATCAGCGTTGTTTTATCGGTTGGGGTCAGATGTGGAAATCCAAATGGCGACCCGAAGTTTTACGTCAAACCGTTCTGACTGACTCCCATCCTCCGAGTCAATTCCGGGTGACGGACCCTGTGGTGAATGTGCCAGAATTTTTCACTACTTTTGATATTAAAAAAGGTGATCCTTTATGGCGTGATCCTGAAGACTTAACTATCATTTGGTAGGTTAACTATTAGTAGGTTGGGTTGAGGTGCAAAACCCAACTTTAATTCATATTTGTGTATAGGCTATAATCAAATATCAAGATTATTAACTGAATCGAAAAAACAAGAATAATTATAATTTTTGAATAAAGTTAGTTGTGTACTATTACAACATAATTTAGATATTTCGCAATTTTATTTCGAGTGACTGATTATTCATGTTGCTTTTCAATCGCTCTTGATAAAGATACATAATATCGTTAATAGCTACTTCTTTGACTTCAATTGAATTAACTAATTTAATCTGTCTGGTTGTTCCTCTGGTAATAATCCAAACTTGTTTATGATGATTATAAAATTCTTCTGTTGTTCTTCCAGATAATTCAATACTACCTTGCTTCAGTTTATTACAATAATTATTTATTTGTTCACTTTTACTGTTTTCTATATTCTGAAAATCAAGAGTACAATCATAGATAACTGCTAAATTTCCAATTTTGAAAAAACCATCAGCTTTTCCTGCTTGTCTTTCTCCCCCAAAATTATATACCGTCTCTATTCCTAATAACTTGAGTAAATAATAAGCATATTCTTCAAATTCTTTCCAGTTATTTGTTGTGATAATTTTATCAAAAAATCTCGGTAATAAGTCTGAATTTAATTGTATTTGTTGATTATGGTTATCCTTGTTAATATCTGAAATTTTATTGGTAATAAAATTATCATTTAAAGTAAAAGCAATTAACTTATTCATAACTCTCTGAAATTCAAGCATTTCATCCTTAAAAATACGCATTTTGGTACTAATAAATTCATTTTCTAATTTTTTTCTTTGTGCTATTACAATATATTTAGCACCATTTTTTGATTCCTTAACTTCAAAGAAATAGTAATGGGAACTGCTAAAATATTTTTCTTCTAAAAGAATTAGATTTTTTGGAGATAAATTAGATTCTATTGGATTATTATGATAATTGTTATCGGTTTCAGTAACAGGAGTGTCATTTAAGGAAAAATTAATTAGCTTATTCAAAATTCTTTGAAATTCAAGCATTTCATTTTCAAAAATACGCATTTTGGTACTAATAAATTCATTTTGTAACTTTTTTCGTTGATCGATAATAATATATTTAGAACTATTTTTTGCTTCTTTGACTTCAAAAAAATAATGATGTGAACCGCTAAAATATCTTTCTGTTAAAAGAAGATTCCTCTTTTCAGAAGAAAACCAATTTTCTGTCATGTTTTTTACTCCTTTATATTAGCTGAGTCATTAAGTATAATATCAATATATATCATAACATCAAAAGAAAATATTATTTCGTTGAAAAACTCAAAATTTCCATTTTTATCGAACTTCCGTTAATTAAAAGCAAACAAAGTGGATCATACGAACAAACAATGAAGACAGCCCCACTATCGCACTTCACCTGACCACAGCCAACTCTTGTTTTATCTCGACAAACGACTTGGGTATAATGCTTCACCTCACGCCCAGGTTCAGCACTATTACTGTCATAGTCGTATTACGTTTGAGATTGACGAATAAATTCCCATATAGTAATATTATAGCTAGTGAAATTAACTCGGTTTTATAGTGATGAAAAATTTACGCATTGTAGCACCTACTATCCTTAGTTTATTGACGATTGCGATCGCCTATCAAGCCAACGCTGAAACATTTATTAATCCTTTATCAAGTGGTAACTTAGAAGTTGTCACAGGAAATAGCTGTTTTGTTGAGTTCAGTTCTTCTGGAACTTTGATCCGAGGCGGACAAGACTGTGATGATATTAACCTTCATGATGCTAAAACAGCGATAAAGGCTTATCTACAAGAACAGAGTGGTAGTGGTTCTGAACATATCAATAATCAAGAAAATTCATCAAATCCAGAACGAATGGATGATTGCACAAATGTTGTATCTCTTAAGTATAATTTGCAGTACAATCAGGTCAAGATTCAAACCATTAACGGTGTCATGAATTGGACTCTTCCCAATGGCAGAACAGGTTCTTGCGTCTTTAAAGAAGATGGTTCAGTAATTATTCCTGCCGGTTAAAGTCACCGAGGATTCAAAGTTACCCCATTAGACTTTTCTATTAGAGATTGGATTTGTTTAAATTGCAGTGCTTCTCATGATCCAGATGGGAAGGCTGCAATTAATATTTGAGTCGCGCCTTGGACTTTCGGAAAAATTCATGAAAAGCTATTATAATTTCTCTCAAAACTTAACCACTGGTACAACATTTGTTACCGTCGGTGCAACCACTGGTGCCGGAATTTATAGCACGATTGGTGGCGTTGGACTGGTAGGAAGTTTTGGAGGTATTGGGTTAGGAATGATGCCCTTAATTGGCGTGGGTGCGGTGGCGGGTGCTGCAACTTATGGGGCATTTAGAGCTATTAATCAAGGGGATTCTATTGCCTGGGGTGCAGTGGGATTAGGGGCAATTTCTGGGATAGGAATTTCTTCGGTTGTGGGAGGAATGGGGTTAGGTTTTGCGGGAACTGCCGTCGGAATTGGCATGGGAACATTAGGGGTTTTTGGAGGAATTGTTGGCTTAGGATTATATGGAATTGCTCAATTAATTGATGATGCGGGAAGTGGAGAAACAGCGTTTCAAGCCTTTGACCGGATGGAAGAACGGATTTTAGATCAGGAATTTTATACCGCCGCGTTATTAGAACTTATTCCTGAATTTCAAGAAGAAATATTAAAACAAAAATTCAATGATTTAGAATTAGAAGATGAATTAAAAAAACTTAAACAAAATATTCAAGATCTACAGAAATCATCCTCTCAAAAAAATAAAGAAAAACCTAATATTGAAAATCATAATCTTGTTATTCGTCCCCATTCACCAGATTTAATGTGGACAGAAACACAGCGTTTAGCCGGACATCAAGATTCAATTCATGCTGTGGCTTTTAGTCCTGATGGTCAAACTTTAATTAGTGCTAGTGATGACCGTAATATACATATTTGGAATGTTAATACAGTTAAGAAAAAATATACTTGGTTTATGCCTTATGAGATGTATTCAGTTGCCATTAGTCCTAATTCAGAAATCGTTGCCACTGGGAGTGTTAATGGCCGAATTACCCTCTGGAATTTTCATACTCGACAACTGAATCGAACCTTATTGGATCTGAATCTTCCTGAAAAAAATATGGGAATTATTACGTCCCTTGTATTTAGTCCCGACAATCAAATTTTAATTAGCGGAAGTAGCGATAAAACCGTTAGAATTTGGAATTTTAAAACCGGACAGTCTAAACGAATTTTGAACGGACATACTGATGGAGTTTGGTCTGTAGCCATCTGTTCTAAAAGTCAATTTGTAGCCAGTGCTAGTGCTGATCAAACCATTAGAATTTGGGATCTTAAAACCTATCAAAATCCGATAATTTTAAGGGGACATTCTAATTGGGTAACTTCTGTTTTATTCACTCCTGATGATCAAATTTTAATCAGTGCGAGTGCAGACAATACAATTAAAGTTTGGGATTGGAAAACCTGTCAATTAATACGGACATTAACCGGACATTCTGCCGCTATTTTTTCCATAGCTTTGAGTCCCAATAGCCAAATTTTGGCGAGTGGAAGCGTGGATCAAACGGTTAAATTATGGAATTGGAAAACAGGAGAATTATTGCAAACGCTCTCCGGTTGTTCTCCGGTTGTGTTTAGTCCCGATGGTCAACGATTGGTTACTGGGAGTCAAAAGGGTATTTTACAACTCTGGTATCAACAATTGAGTCCCGGAGAATTGACCCAATATGACCTACAAAAAGACTGGTGGGAAATATTAGGAGTACATCCCCATGCAACTTTAAATGAATGGAATCAAAAGGTGCGATCGCAATCTGTAAAACCCTAATGAGTTAGCATTTGCTAAAACGGAAATTGATCTTGCTTGTCCAGATAGTGTTGTAGTTATTCAGGTAAAAACTAATATCTCTTGTGAATGGCTTTTTTATCATCTGTTTTCAATTAAAAAGATAATGGAAAGTTTTGCAACTCAAAACGCACAAAAAAATATTAATTTACAAGTTCTTAGACCAATTAAAATTTTTACTCCAAAAATTGAAGAACAAGAAAAGATAGCGAGGTTTTTAGGGGAGTGCGATCGCATATTAACATTATCAAGAAGAAAACGGGAGTTATTAGAAAGTTATAAACGGGGAGTAATGCAATTATTATTTACCAAAAAAATTGGATCGCAAAAAAGAAAAAGAACACCAAACCTTAGATTTGCTAATTTTGCCAGCAATTGGAAACCCAGAAAACTTAAAGAGTTTATTCTTAAAAAGAATATTAATGCTTCTGAAAATATTCCTCTTTATAGCCTAACTATTGAAAAAGGAGTTACTGAGAAAACGGAAAGATATGAAAGAAGTTTTTTAGTAAAAAATGAAGATGAAGCATATAAATTAGTAGAGCCCAATGATTTTGTTTATAATCCAATGAATGTTAGATTAGGGACATTGGCGAGACATAACGAAGGTCATTGTGTCAAAGTTTCAAAATATTACGATGTCTTTTCTTTAGATAAATCTGTTAACATAAATTTTGTTGAACTTTTGTTAAAAAGTTACAATTCAATTCAATTCAATTCAATTCAATACTACGATCACATGGCAACAGGATCGCTTATTGAGAAAAAACGTCTTCATTTTGCCGACTTTTTAGAGTTTACATTTCTTCTTCCCTCACTTGAAGAACAAGAAAAAATAGCCAATTTTTTAACAGCAATAGACAAAAAAATAGAGATAGTAGGGCGACAAATTGAAGGGCGAGGGAAGTTTAAACAAGGGTTATTACAAAAGATGTTTATTTAATGGGGAACAAAATAAGCTGTATTCTATGATTGAGGATAAAAAACACGGGTAAAAGGTTGATTACGATAACGACGATAAATATTAAAATCCTTATCTAAAGTAGCTATAGCTGAAATATTTAACCTTTCTGAAATAGCAATTAATGATAAATCCGTAAAATCTCCGGGTAAATCTTGATAAATTAAATTTAATTCTTTGATTCTTTGATAATCTTGAGTTGTTAAATGTTCAGTAATAAAAATACTCTTTTCCAAAGCCCATAAAAATTCAGTTTGAACTAAAATATTAGGAGCTAATAACCACATTACCTCAGTTACACACCCTACAGTTGTTATTAATTGACTGGTGCAAGTATTAAAAAATTGTACTACCTGTTGATGATAGCGATCTTTTTTATTATAAAAAGCAACAATTATCCCCGTATCAATTAAGATAAAATGGTAAGATTCACTCATTTTTAATCAGAACCTTGTTGTTTTTCTTGAAGTTTCTTAGCAATGATACCCTTACGAATATCTCGGTCGGAAAAATCCGCAGTTTCTTCTAATAAATGTTCAGGATAGCCCCCCATTCTTTCTAAAACTGTGGTGGGTTGTCTGAGATTAAGTAAATAATTACGCAATAGTTTTTTAACCAATTCGGGGGTATTGGTTTGTTCTTGTGATAATATTTCCCTTAGATATTTTTCCGCTTCGTCATCAAGATTAATTGTTAACATAATATGCCTTAAAAATTCATTGCACATCGTCAATGATAGAGCTTTGTTTTATTATATCACTTTATTATACTCTAAAGGGGCGAAGTAAATTTAAACAAGGGTTATGACAAAAGATGTTTGTGTAGATAAATTAAGCATTATATGTTATTGTATTTAACAGTGAATCCCAGCATTGAGGAGAAATTATGATTCAGACACTTACTAAACCTATCTCCTTTGATGAATTTGTGGTCTGGTATCCAGAAAATACAACCTGCAAGTATGAACTACACAGTGGAAGGATTGTCGAAATGCCTTTAGGAACGGGTGCACATTCTAATATTACAGGATTTATCAGCTTAAAACTAGGGGTTCAAATTGACCGTTACGATT